>NZ_AUHR01000003.1 GCF_000423285.1 Laribacter hongkongensis DSM 14985 | reverse complement strand
GCGAAATTGCCGGTCACTTGGGCGTTGTCTGGTGCAAGCTCAAGTGCTCTCTTGAACATCGCCTCGGCACCATCGAAATCCTTGCATTGATTCTTCAAAAACAATGCGTAAATATTGGACAATTCATAACTTTCTGGCAGTTCACTTAGAGCTTCTTTATAGATTTCTTTACGCTTATCAAGATTGGTTTCGACTATTGAACGTAGCTCCCAAATCCACCATTGTATTTTATGTTCGATAGCTTTTGCGTTTGATTTACGAGCCGCGTTTATTGGATTTGCATCGGATGTTTCGCTCTTTTCTTTATGCATATCAAATATATTTGCGATTTGATCCTTATATCTTTTGGCTCGTTTTTTTCCTATTTTCTCAATTCCATCAATGATGTTTGCTAATTCAAAATTTTCAATAACATTTTGTGCCAACCTAATCATGAGATCATCAAAGTTGGAAATCCTTACTAATACACCATTATGTTTGGCAATGACATCCAAAATGGCTTTATCAGGTTTTGAATTTTCTCGGTAACACCAAAATAATCTCCCTGGTATATACTCTTTATCCAATTTGTCTAGGAACCCCATTAAGCTTCCATCATTGCCACCATATCCAATCACGATAGGGGTGTAATGTTGAAATAGTTTATGTAATGCTATATTCCATCCTTCCTCTAGTTCTTTAATGCCATTTTGGTCGTTTTTAGGGTGAAGGAAAAGGTCGCGATGGATTTTTGCAACAAGTGGACGTGATAGTTGAGGTCGAATAAATCCGGCAAGAGATTCATGACCGACGATCAATGGATGTTTTAGGGCGTGAATTGATAAAGCATCCGCCACTAGGTTATCAAAGTTCGTTGTAATGACAACTCGATGCCGTGTTTGGTCAAGAATTGATGCAAGCATTGAATAACCAATACCAGGCTCGGCATTTTCCATTGCGGCTTCTAAAGAGGAATAACCTGATTTTGGATCACCAGCAAACCGCAATTCAAAGATTTTTGCATAGTGTTTTGCTGCATCAGACATCTGAAAACTATCTATGTTTAGTTCGTTGGCAGCCCACTTATCTAATGGTATGTCTTTTTGTAAATGACATTTCCTAATATATATCTCTTCTAGCCACTTTTTTGCAAGATCTCCGCCTGCTGGAATGCCAGAGCTTATTGACGCACCCGCACCCAAGATAAAGGCTAGGGAACGATCCTGCATATTGTTATGTATGCTTTTGATTTCAGCTAGAAATCCATCAATAGTCCATTCAACGATACTGCATTCATCATTCCGCATATATTTATCGCCTGCACATGAAAACAATATATGCATATTATGCACCATTTAGGTAAACCATAGTTATTAAATAATCTATAAAATATTAATGCAATCTTAAGCAAGCGAAGTTTGCGGATTAAGGACGGTTAATAAAACCTATGTTTCGGATAGTTGCGAACACGGTAGATCAATAACTTACCGATGAGTCATGCGGTTTCATTGGCAGCAGCTAAGCTGCGACTAATCAATCCGGCGCCCGGTTGAGGTGGTTGTGATAATCCGTCGCCAGTCCGCACCAGAACACCAGATCCTCCGCCGACATGCTGTCGACCTGCTCCGGGTGCCACCCCGTGGTGGCGATCAGATGCATGATCGACAGCAAGCCGGGGTGCCCTTGGCTCAGATCATTTTTTTTTGGACGGCCGTTTGCAGGGCGACGACATCCTTGCCCGGCAGGTCATCCAGATCATGCGGCGTGATGGGCTTGCCATCGATGAGCGTTACCTGTGCAGTCAGGCCGAACAGGTAATCAATGTCGGCCTCGTTCTGCATGCGTCGGGCTTGCCGGATATGCCGGCCAAAAACCGGCGATACGGTAAAACGGCGACCGTCACTCAACTGGCCGTCGGCCATCTTTTCTTGCATTTCGTTCATGGTTTAAATCCCCAGGATGCGACGCCAGTTCGCCAGCAGGTCGATGCCGCCGGTCTTGAAAATCTGGTTGATCACGTCGATTTCGATGATCGGCTCGCCGTCGAGCGTCTGCTTGACGGCATGCACGATGAACTTGGCCGGCATTTCTGACGGGTCGCCGCCCTTGTGCTCGCCCAGCCCAAGCGACTTGGTCTGCACGGTCATGTGGGTGACCAGTGCCCGCTCTTTCGTGAGACTGCCGGTACCGTCAAAAGACTGCTGGGCCGAGCGGATCATCAGCTGGTTGCTCTTGCCACGGGCCAGCAGTGCACCGGCCAGCTTGTAGTCAATGCTGGTCCACTTGATCTCGGCTTCCAGCTTGTCGAGCCCGCCTTGCAGCTCGATCACCCCCAGCCCGCCGGTCAGCTTGCGGTCGGTGGTACGGAACTGGATTTCCGGCAGTTTGATTTCATCGACGACCCCCAGATAACTGGTGCCGTTGAGATACACGACACCGTCGCGCACGGCTTCGAGAATCATGCTTCAGTCCCTTTCAGCTTGACCAGGTATTCGCTGGTCATTTCGGATTCGTAGGTCAGGCGCTCAAGCGGCGGCGGCGGGGTGAATTTGTAGCCGATGATGGCGTGGCCGTTGGCCAGCCCGGTTTCGGTCTGCCGCTTGGGGTCATACCAGCACACGCCGTCCAGGATGGACCTGTCACCGATCAGCTTGTTCATGAACTGGTTGCAGGACTGGACGATGATGTCGATCAGCGCATCGTCAATGGGTCGGTCGGTATACTGCAACGAGGCATAGCGCAGCGACTCGTCGATCATGTCCTGCACGCGGGTGCAGGGGATGAAGGTAGTCAGGCCGCTTTCACTCGGAAAATTGGCATTGCGGTTGCCGAACAGGCGGAATCCGGTTCCGAATGAGTTGAACACGGTGACGATGCCGGCCTCGTTGAGCAGGTTCACGTCGGAGAGCGGGTCGTCAATCCGCGCGGTCAAGTCCAGCTCCAGCCCGACAATGCCCTTGATTTCGGTGTTCGACGGGCTCCACCAGTAGCCGTGGCTCATGTCCTTGGCAGCCATCACCCCGGCCATGCGCGCCGAAAGCGGTTGCAGGCGGTTGCTGTTGGTAGCCGTGTCATAAACCTTGACGTGCGGATAGCACAGGATGGCGGCCCGGTTGCTGGTGTTGAAGGGCGAATCCGGCACCGTTGGACCGCGCATGGCGACGGCCATGTCGCGCGTGGTGCCGATGGGCGCATCAACCAGCCCCTTGCCACCCAGATTGCTGGCTACGGCAATCAGCTCGGCGGCGACGCCGGCATGGCTGGCGTATCCCGGCGCAATGATGATCTTGGGGAAGTAGCCAAAGCGCTGGTAGGTGTCGCCAAGGATTTTCAGACCTTTCTTGCGGCCGGTGACGGCATCCACGCTGCCGATGATGTCGGCCGGGGTGACCTTGCCCGGGTCGGCCCAGGCATAGGCGACGGTCAGCGTGGCGCCGGAAGCAATGGCGCCGCTGCCGATGCGGGTGATTTCTCCCGTCAGCGCGTCCAGCAGGTAGTCGGTACCGAGGGTGTGCGTGACGGTGCCATCGGCCGATTTCACCACCACGTCCATCGCGGCCGGGTGGGCGATGGCGGCCTTGCCGGTCGCCGGGTCGAGGTGGACCGTTTCGGCCGGGACGGCGGTGCGGTGGGTGGCCGGGTCGAGGACGTTGACGACGATGACCGCCGCTGCGCCCTGGTCGTAGATGGCATCAAGCGCATCCGGCACGCTGAAGCCCGGCAGCAGGGGGCCGAACCGGGCCGTGTCGGTATCCGACAGGCAAAGGATGGGCTCGTTGACCGGGCCGGTGGGCGCTGCACCGATCAGGGCGATGATGGCCGATTTGACCATGTTGACCGCGCGCGGGCTTTTGTCGACCCGGACGGTTTCAACGCCGTGCAAAAAGTTGGCAGCCATGGGTCAGCCTTTCTTGCGGGTGGGCGGGGCGGCATCCAGCGGCACCAGTACGCCAAGCGATTTCAGGCGGATGGTGTCGTGGCTGTCTTCGGGCAGGTCGATTTCGGCTCCCGTGACAAGCTGGGTCGGCTTGCCGTCGATCAGGATGCTGGAAACCGGGCCGGTATAGCGGTAGCGCATGGCTAGGGTTCCTTGGTGAAAATGGGGACAAAGCGGTGCAGGTCTTGCGGATCGGCCAGCGGCACCAGCGCCGCGTCGATATGCCAGGTCTGGAACAGGGACCACGTCGCATCGAGCACTTCCGGTGAGCTGTCGGCCACATGCCGCAGCCGCCCGGCAGTACCCGGAGGGCGAAAGCCGGTCAGGATCAGGGTGACGGCATCCACCAGCCCGATCAGCCGGCTGCGCTTGGCGTGCTGGATGACCAGCATCCATTCCTCGCTGCGATACTGACCGGCACCAGAGGCATCACGCGGCGCGGCGGATTTGCCACCGCCGTACACAACCAGCACGCGACCATCATCGAACGGGCGCCGGAGTTCCTCGCGGTTTTCCGGGCAGCCGCACACTTCAACGCTGGCCGGCAACGAGTCTTGCAATCGCCGGATCAACCCGGCTTCCGTCTGGTGCAGCATCGGTGGCCTCTTGCAGTGTGGAGATTTCGCAGTGAAGCAGCACGGCATCGGCAGAGCGCCTGGCGCGGCGCACCAGAAACCGCCCGCGCGGCTCGCCAGAAACGGCCACATCGACCAGGATGCGGGCACCCTGCTCAAGCCGCGCCGGCCAGTCCGGAAACCGGCAGGCCGCCACGCGCAGCGAAAACGCGGTGTAGTCCAGGCTCAGATCCATCAGGCCGGGGCCATCCATCCGCATGGCTTCGGTTGGGGACAGAAACAGCACGGGGAAGCGCGCGGCTTCCCCGGTATTGCTGGCTTCCTGCGCGGTCGCGCCGAATTCGCCGGCAAGCTGCTCGAAGGCTTCGCGCAGTTCGTCAGTCAGCGTCGCCATCGGGTTCGCCCCCGGTTTCCGCCGGTGGCCGGGCGGGCTTGCGGCGCCGCTGGCTGGTCATGACCTCGACTGCCAGCCCGGCATCAAGCAGCCGGACGGCTTCGGCGTCGTCCAGATCCACCTCGGCACCCGGCGGCAGGGTTTCGCTACGGGTAACGTAGCTGCACTTGAGCAGGATTTTCATGGTGCATCCCCCTTACAGCACGGTAGCCGACACGCTGGCATTGATGCGGTAGGGCACCACCAGCGGCGCCGACTGCATCAGCAGCCAGCGCACGGCCGGGTCTTCCTCGACCCACGACTTGGCGAAATACGGCAGTGCCTGGTAGCCGGCCTTTTCGTCGCGGATGGCACCGAAGGCGCGATAGCCTTCCAGTCCGGAGGTGGACGACAGGAGCACCGAGCCCGCCGGCAGGAACGGCTTTTCGGTGTTGTCGTCAGGATCAACAAACCAGTCGGCATATGTGTAGATGTCGAAGCCGTCAATGCTGCCCATGTACTTGCCGCCGTCGCCAGCGGCGGCCGGGGTCAGCCCGCTGATGTTGCCGTTCAGGCTGGTCCAGCGCTTTTCGACGTGCGGATTGCTGCGGAAGGCTTTCCATGCTGCCGGGTCCATGGTGACTTCAGAGGTGTAGACGCCGGACTCCTGCACGGCCAGCAAGGCCCAGTCTTGCAGGTCGTCCAGCGGGTTGACGTTGGGGTCCGTCCACTTGGCCCCCTGTCCTTTCACGATGCGCAGCTTGGGGCTGCGCTGGAAGTCGATCATCTTTTCCGGGTAGCCCTCGCCCTTGATGACGTAGCGACCATGAATCAGCGCCTGTGCTGCCATCCATTCCAGCCGGCGATCCACCATGCTGACCTGATCCAGCAGGCTGCGGGCCAGATTGGCCTGCATGCGCTGCTCCGGCGACAGCACGCCGCCGATCTGCTCGCCCACGGCACGGCGCAGCGGTGCGTTGGCATCGAACTGGCGCTTGTCCTTGATGTAGGCCGGCTTCAGGCTGGTGACCGTGCTGCCGTCGCTGGTGACAATCTGGCCGGCACGCAGCGGCGACACAAAAGGGGCGATGCGGCGGCGGCCATGCTCGACCTCAAAATGGATTTCTTCGGTGGTTTCCCGTTGCTCATGACCGAAATAGCTGTTGAGCAGAAAGAGCTTCGGGCGCTTCAGGTTGGCGACCACATGCGCGAGGACGGCGGTTGCAAAAATGTCCATGCTGATTCCTTACTTGACGAGATAAATGCCGTTGGCGCGCAGGGCTGCGAACACCGAATCCACCGAATGCCCGGCACCCAGCGTCAGTGCATGGGCGTTGATCGGGCCGGTGAAATACGCCATGGCTTCTGTGTCGCCTGCCGTGGCGTCAACATCCTCGGCCAGCACCACATCGGGGGTCTGGCTGCCGTCATCGGCGGCGGCCAGCGAGAGGACATGCTTTTTGCTGGCAGTGACCTTGCCGAGCAGGGCGCCGCACGGCTGCACCTGTCCGGCGGCAATCACCACCCTGGTGACCAGGCAATCATCTGCCGAGCCAGCCAGCAGCGCGTCCGGGGTGTAGGTGCCTTCCTGTTTGATCTGGGCGTGCATGGGATCTCCTTACGCCAGGGCTGCAATGGACGCGCCGAGGGTGGCTGCATCGGGTTGCGCGGGAGTCTGGCCGGCATCGGCGCCGACCTGCGGATTGCCGAGCGACTGCATGTGCCGCTCAAGCGGGGTGGTCGCCTGCGGTGCCGTGGGGGCGGCTGCCGCCTCCGGGGCGACATCCAGCAGGCCGGCGGCGGTTTCCGCCGTGACACCGGGGGTCATGGCCAGCTTGCGGGCGAGGGCTTCACGCCCGCTGGCCTGCGGCAGGTCGAGAATGGCAGATACGCGCTCGCGTTCGGCTGTGGCCGCCTCGCTGCGGGCAGCAGATACGGCACTGTCGAGTTCCGCTTGGGTGTAAGTCTTGTTTTCCTGAGTCATGGCATGGGTTCCGGTAAAAACGGATGCCGGCCTGGCCGTATCCGCGAGCTGGGCAATCACTTCGTCGAAAGAGGCAATGCCGTCAGCGAATTGGCCCGCGACTGCGGCATCCGCATTCAGCAAGCCAGCCTGCGTGTCGATCACCGCTTGCTTCTCCAAGCGGCGCCCGGTGGCAACGTGGTCGACAAACATCGAATACAGACGGTCGATTTCCGTCTGGAGCGTGGTGCGGGCGCGATCTGACAGCGGCGCATGGCTGTTGCCATCGGCCTTTTTGTCGCCGGCAAACACGGGGGTGTAGGTGTAGCCCTGCGTGGCATCGCGGGCCGACTGGTCAACGTGCATGGCGATAACACCGATGCTGCCGACCATCGCGGTGCGCGGCAGATACAGCCGGTCGACGCTGCTGGCGATGGCGTAGGCCGCCGAGCAGGCCGCCTCGTTGGCATAGGCCCAGACGGGCTTGCTCGTAGCCGCTGCTTTCAGGCGGTCGCACAAGGCGAACAGCCCGGCCACCTCACCGCCGGGGCTGTCGATTTCGAGCAGCACGGCGCGCACGTCCTGATCGCGCATGGCCGCGCTGACCAGCGCGTTGACGCGGTCGTAGCTGGTCATGCCGCACATGGCATCCAGCCAGCTGCCCCGCTGCATCAGCGGCCCCATTACCGGGATGACCGCCACCCCGGTGCTTGTGAGCTGGTAAGGCCGCTTGCGGTCGTCCACCGCTGCCGCGATGCGCGGTGGCTCGGCGCTGGCCTGCACGGAAATGTCCCCGCCCGTCAGCCGGGTCAGCATCAGCGCATGCAGGGACTCGGCATGCTCCGGAAGCAGCATCAGCGGCGTGTTGTAGAGCCGGGAAAACAGGCGGGGCAGGGCGGGTTGCGGTGTTACCCCGGACATGGCGAACCTCCGCGCGGGCGGCGGCGCTGCTTTTCAAGCTGCCGCAGACGCCTGGCTTTTTCCCTCGCCCCGCCGCCCGGCAGCACCCCGCAGGGTGGGAAACGGGCGGAGGCAGGCCAGTCCAGCAGCCGCCCACGGAGCAGCAGCAGGATCAGGGCCAGCAGGTAGAAAACGGCCAGCAGCACGTAAACGGGATCAAACGACATGACGATCTCCCATAAAAAAGGCCGCCCGGAGGCGGCCAGCGTGAAAACGGAATCAGTGAGGCGGGCCGACGTCGGCACCGTCGCCCTGTTCAGTGTGCGTGTGCGTATGCAGCGTGACGCCGTTGGAGGTGAGGTCGCCCACTTCGTGCTGGATCGATCCGCTGATCTTGGTGCCGGCACTGCCGCCAGATCCGGCCATGCCGGACTGGTAGGTGAACAGACCTTGCACGGTCAGCTTGCCGGTGCAGGTGGTGTCGGCTACGTCCAGCAGCAGGCTCGGCCCCTTGATGACGGCATCGCCGGTCAGGGTGATTTCGAGCCGCCCGGTCTCCGGGTCGAACGAAAACACGCTGCCATCGCGCATGTTCCAGTGCCACAGCGCCGGGTTGTCGGTTCCAGGCGCGTCGGCGTCACTGGGGATTTCTCCCAGCACAAAGCCGTTTTCGGCGTGTTCGTCGCACACGCAGGCGACCTGCGCGCCAATATCGGGCGGGTGGCTGCCCTTGTCCTTGTGGTAGCGTGCGCCGACTACCGGCCACGGGGCGGATTCCATGCCGTCCAGATCATCAAACCGGACGACCACATGCCCGGCACCGGCATGACGGGCGACAATGCCGCTCTTGATCAGCGCAGCCTGCGATTTGTCAGTCATCCCCTTCGTCCTCTTTGGCTTTTTCAGACGGTACAGCGTCGTCCGGAGCGGGTGTCGTCGAGGTCAGCCCGAGTTCGTGCGCCTTGGCCTGCTCACGCGCCCGCTGTTCCATGACTTCCTCCCAGTCCAGCCCCTGTTCGGCACATTCGGCTTGCAGGGTGCTGATGCCTGTTTCCATGCGGATTTTGGCGGCCTGCGCCTCTTTGACCGGGTCAACCCAGCCCCGGCCTGGACCGATCCAGCTGGCCCGACACCAGGCTGCTCGTTGCTCGTAAAAGCTCGGCGCTTCGATCAGCCCGGCATCAATGGCTTCCTCAAGCCACAGCTCGTAAACCGGCTGCGCCCAATACCATGAGAGCTTTTCCCGGCGGCTGCGGAAAGTGCGCCACGCTTCCAGCAGGGCCGCGCGGGCGCTGCTGTAGTTGGTCTTGCTGAAATCCTTTAGCAGCAGCTCATACGGCAGGCCGATGCTGGCCGCGATATGCCGCATGACCGCCACGGTGAAGGCTTCAAACTGGGCCGCCGGTCGGGCCGGCTGGAAAGGAGCCAGCCGTTCGCCAGGGTTCAGCGGCACGACCATGCCGCTTTTGAGCTGTGGGCGGCGCTGGGTGCGGAGGCGGTAAAATTCCTTTCCGGCATTTTCCGGCCCGCCCAGCATGTCCACCAGCGCGTCGCTGTCCATCTGCGTTTCGATGAAGGCGGCCACGATGGCATTGATCACCGCTGCGTCCAGCTCGGCGCCGGCATAGCGGTCCAGCATCTTGAACTGCTGGATTGAAGACGACCAGATCGGTTTTCCGCGCGACTGCCCGGTGCGCTCCTTTTCGTGGACATGCAGCACACGGCGGCGACCCCATGGTGTGCGGGCCGGGATGCGCTCCCACTTCCCGGGCGATCCACCGGCCAGCAGCACATCACCCGGGTGAGTGGTGCGTATCCAGTAACCTGCCGCCGCACCGTAGCGGTCAAACTCGATGCCACCGCGCATGGAGGCGGTATCCGGCGCCAGATTCGGGTTGCACAGGCGGTCGGATTCCACCAGCTGGATGGCCGTGCGGAAACGCTCTCCGGGGCGGGTCAGCCACAGGGGGATGGCGATGGCATCGCCGTTGAGGATCTGGCTGCGAAAAATCAGCTCGGTCAGCCCGGCGAAATTGAGTTCGCGGGCGGCGTCGCAGGCGGTGCTGCTGGCCCACTCGCGCCACAGCGATTCGGTCTTGCGCTGCCATTCCATTGCCCAGTCGGCCGATTTTCCGAGCGCGCGCCAGTCCGGCATGGCTGCCAGCCGCAGACCGACCCCAACCACGTTGTCGACCAAGGTCTGGATGCCAGCGGCAGCGATTCCATTATTGCGGGTCAGGTCGCGGCTGCGCGATGTCAGCAGGCCAAGGTCAGGCAACAAGTCCGCATCGGCCGAGGCCGCCATCGGCACCCAGCTGGCCAGCTGCGCGCTACTGGTCGAGGCCCCCTGGTGCGAGGTGGCACCGATGGCCTGGGAGCCGGAATTTCCCTTGGGCTTGATGCGTTTTTTCATGATGCATTCCGTCAGAAAAACGGCCGGATGGCCCGGCGCGGACTGGCCGCACCGGTTGCCTTGGCGATATCTGCCTTCAGGCTGCTGATGTAGCGGTCCAGCGCCGTGATTTCGGTTCGGGTGTAGGTAATATCCGCGCCACCGGGCGAACTGATCCGCTCGCGCAGGCTGCCGGTCAGCAGCTTATGCCGGGCCGCCTCGGCTTCGGCGAGCCGGGTGCGGAGGGTGTTGAGGTCAGTCATGGGTTACTCCAGAAAACTCGACACGACGGGCTCGTACTCGTCATCCGGGCTGTCGTTGATTGCAGGTTTGGCCGGAGCGGGCGCCGTCATGGCGGGTGGGTCGGCAAACAGACCGTCCTGCCGCAGATCCGCTTCCAGCTGCGCCCATTGCGCCTCGGTGCGGGTGTGCAGCTTCAGTGAGCGGGCGGCGTGCAGGTTGTAGTTTTCACAGTCCAGTACTTCATTACGGACGCCGGCCAGGCGCTGCCAGACCAGTTCGTTGACGGCGTATTGACCCGAGCTTTGCCGCTTGGGCACCTTGCGCTCGGACAGCAGCTGCTCGCAGTAGTCCTGCCTTACGTGGCGGGTAAAGTGCATGCGCCCCGGCCCGAATCCGGTCAGTGTGATGCGGCCTTCGGCACCGATCAGCAGGTCTTTTGCCTTGCTGACCCCGACTTCGTAGACACGCAGGCCATACTTGCTCGACTTGGTATTGCGGTAGTCGGTATCAATCGGCGCCTTGGGCTTGGCAAAGATTTCCGCAATGGGCGAGCGGGCGCCACGCACGGCCATGACGCGCACGCCTTCGCGGTAGCGTTGCTTGCGTACCCAGCTGTAGACCGCATCCGAGGTTGTGCCGTCGCCGGCATCAATGCTGACGGCGCTGACCTGCATGTAAAAACCGTCCGCGTGGCGGATGGGCGAAAACAGCAGGGCGTCGAGCTTGTCCCAGACCGTAGTGCGCGGGGTGCCGTCGGCATCGTGGGGCGCCAGATCGAGCGGGTTGCCGTCGATTTCTGTCCACTGCACCAGCCAGGATTCTTCACCACGCCCCCATGCCCGCATGACCACGGCCAGCCGGTTGTGCTGCACGTCCACCCCGGCGGTAATGACCAGACCGCCACGCGGCACAGTCATCGGCGGGTAATCCAGTCCGCGTTCGCGCAGGTCGTCCGGTGACGACTGGCGGAACTTGAATTCCCAGCTCAGGCCGAGCGTGGCGTTGTGAAACACGATCATTTCGCCTGGATCACCCGCTTTGAGCTTCTGGTGGGCCTGCACGAACTTGCCGACCAGCTCGGACATCCGGCTGTTATGCATCAGCGAGTAAAGTTCGTTGAGAGCCAGACCGAGAATGCCGCGAAATTCGGCATGGGCGACAGGTTTTCCCTTGCGGATGGCAGCGTTTTTCTGGTCGTTTGTCCAGAGGCTGCCACAGTGCGCGCAGCAGTAGCGGGCCGTTTCCGGCTGATGCCGTCCGTAGAGCGGGTCGGTTTCGCTATCGGCCTTGCTCCAGCGCACCTGATCCCACACCAGCACCTGAAATTCGTCGCAGTCCGGGCAGGGGACATGCCAGTAATGCTGGCTGCTGCGCTCAAACTCGGTATCAATGGCGGAAATGCCCTTGATGGACGGGGTGCCACCGATCAGCAGCTTGGCATCACGGTAGCTTTTCCCTCGTTCTTCCAGCAGGGTGATGGCATTGCCTTGGCCGCGCAGGTTCAGGTTGCAGTCATCGGGTTCTTCGATGACCAGATTGCGGGCACTGGTGGATTTCACATCCGCGATTGAATTGCTGCCGACAAACTTGATGAAGCCGCCGACAAAGTTCTTGAACAGCTGCTTGTTGTCCTTGTTGCGTCGCCCTGTCGGGATGATGGCCGCCAGCTCGGGCGTGCCTTCCACCATCGGCTCGAATTTTTCCAGGTTGAAGTTCTGCGCCGCTGCCGCCTTCGGGAACATCACGATAGTGGTGCCCTTGCGGATGTGGATCAGCCAGCCCAGCAGGTTCAGGATGACAGCCTGCGTCCAGCCTACCTGTGCGGATTTCTTGCAGACGCCTCGCGTCACATCCCGGCGTTGCAGCTCGGTCAGGAACCAGCGGAAATAGGGGTTCAGCCCAAAAGAAAAACGGCCTACAAAGGCCGATTCTTTCGTGCTCATGCGCCGGAATTTCTCGGCCCACTCAGCCGGCGTCATCCTCGGCGGGGGCTTCATCACCCGGCGCAGCAGGCTCAGTAGCAAGCGTTGCGCTGAATTCATAGTTCCCCAGTTGCTCTCTCAGTTCGACCAGCATGTCCTCAAGCACGGCATGGATGGCATCCGGCGAAACCGCCTCGCTGATCACGGTCGTGTATTTGTCGGGTAGGGCGGCCATAAGTGAAACGGCATCGGCCACGAACTGCCCAAGAGCCGGCTCGATTTCATCGATAGCCACCAGGCGGCGCAGCTCTTTGGCGATTTCGATTTCCACCTGGTCGCCGCGCAGACGGTCGAGCCGGTCTTTCGCGCTTTCCTTGCTGGCTCCGTTCGCCACCCGCGCGCCATACCACTTGATGACGGCGGCAGTGTCGTACTGGTTTGCCGAGCCGCGCCCGGTATGCGTCACAACGGGCATGCCTTCACGCTGCCATTCGGTCAGCGTCCGCTCTGATATTCCAAGTATTAATGAAAGCTCACGCTTGTTGACTATTTTGCTCATTAAAAATAGCCTCACATACTTTAATGTCACGATGGGGATATATATGAACGAATTTACAGACTTGGTTAGAAAATGGATGTCAGATGTTTCTGGGCTTGCAATGGTATCAACTTTTGGCTTTTACATTGCATATAAAAAGAATCTTGAATGGTTTACATTTATAGTCGTTATGACAATTCTTCTTTTTTCGACCTTGATAGTTGTTGGACAGCTTAATGAATTGAAAGATTTTAAAATGAAACACGAATCTATAAAAATCCATCAAAGATTGGTGTTTTTTGGAATAGTAGTCATATATCTTCTTATGCTTACCCAAATTGGTTTCGCCGTCATGACTTTGCAACAAATCACCGGTTAACCAAATAAAGGAAGGAAGTCCCTAGCAGACCCGTAACTAGAAAAAAGTCGAGGCTAGAATTACCCGCAAGCGGCGAAGCCCGGGAAGGACCCGCTTTCTACCTTGCCGTAGCCAGTGCCTCGGCAATCGCACGCTCCAGCTGTGTAGAGAACCGGGCGCGGTAGATGTTTTCGGCGATCTTCTCGAACGGGAAGACCGCCCGATACTGCGGCGCCGAGTCATGCAGCCACATCAGCGGCTTCAGCCCTGTGCCATGACCAAGCGCCACACGCTGCCAGATACCCGGCCCCATCCCGTCAGGGTTACCCGCAAAGATGTCGAAGTTCCGGGCCTTGCGCTGGCTGCGCTTTCCCTTCGTCCGGTTGGCCATGTAGCCCTGCTCGCCCATCGCCTTCATGCCAGACAGCATCTTGACGATGAAACCGCGATTCACGTTCCCGAACCCGTCTTTCGGCGCATCGGCCGGCGTCATGAAGTTTCCCAGACCCAGCCGGCTGATCAGCTTCTCGCTGCGCTTCTGGTGACGCTCGCCACCATCAATCTCCGCCCTCAGCCACCGGCTCGCGGGGGCAGACTTATACGGCTCATCCTTGATGTTCACCAGAGCCGTCAGGTTTGAGCGCGTCGCCCCCCGCACATAAATCGAATTCAGCGTGTAAGGGGTAGGGCGATCAAAGCGCCCCTGCATCACCTGCCTGCCCCCCGTCCGGATCAGCTGAGCCGTGCAGGTCAGCGCCACCGCCGTTGCATAGTTCGCCTGCTTTGGCGTCTGGCTTGCCAGATCAAGCAACTGCTGGCGGACCCTGTCCGCACCGGATAGCTCTAATCTCATGGCAAAAACCTCAAAGAAAAAGCCCGGACTGAGAAGCCGGGCTTGATCTGGACGCAATTCGGGTAGCTGTATATCGCCATTTTTGTCAAATTACGCAGGCATGTCAAGCGCAATCCCGATGGGGAACAGCTTGTTGCACAGCGGCTCCAGTTCACCCTCTGCCGCCGCACACCAGCCATCCAGCACCCCGGCCACATTTGCGTGCCACCACTGCCGGGCAGACTCATGGCTGATGCCCACCAGATCGCCAAACTCCCGGCAGTTGCGCCGCGCACCCTTCGGTACCGGCAGCCGGGCCTCGCGTTCAAGCCACCACCACACCCCGTACTCCACCCCGAACAGCACCCAGTCAGGGCGAGGATGGACAATCCGGCTTTCCACCAGTTGCTCCAGCCGTTTTGCCCAGCGATGGATGTCATGCACGCCACCAAGGGCCAGACACCTCACCGGCTCCCGCCACGACGGCGGCAGAGCCATGAAAGGGCGGATCAGCCGCATCGCCGTATCGTAGTCCACCGCCGCATCAGCCCGGCCCGCACCCCCCGGCCGGCGCGGCTCAAACCCGGTCGCCCGAACCCCGCCCGTCTGCACCACTTCCCAAGACCGCAACAGCAGCGGGTAAATCCGACTGTTTCGCATATCACCTCATCCAAAGCGATATGCCCTGCAACACTCCTCCGGCAGATCATTGCCCGCCGTTTTTTTGTACCAATTACCCAGCTACCTGCTCATGACCATCAGAAAAAACAACCACCGAAAAATGTTGAGCCGCAATTTCTCGCAGCTCCATTGTCATGGTCATTTTTTCTGCATGGCGTTCCGTCAAGGCTGAATCCATGCATCCATAAGTCGAAAGGGTAATAAAAACCGAACCAGTCTTGGAATCAAACTCAACCTTTTCGACCAATTGTTCCAAGCCATTGATTGCCAATTCGCTGGCGAACCAGAGCATTTTAACCAACTCACACGACTTCCCATAGCGGCTTGACACCTCAATTCCAAAAGCCACAAGCACACATGGGCTGACCTGCTGGCATTTATCTTCAAACCAGTTTTTTTGTGCCACTTCATTAGCCTGATTCATGTTTTTTCCATCCTGTTACGTTAAAAACAAACCTGTTAAACAGATGTTAAACACCTGTGAAGCTCTAAATTACTGAAAAAAAACGATTTGTTATGCTCGTTAAGCAATTTGCACCATTTGCATGCGAGAGCCATCAACACGATGGGGTAGAGCGGGGAAGGCCAAACATTCACACACACATGCGCGGGTGCGCGAGGCTGCATAACATGCTTCACAAACCCGCATGGATACTGGCTTTCCACCCATCACAAACGCTTCACACAAGTGAAGCACGAGCATCACAAACCCGGTTTTCACGCTCAGACCTCCCCATCCCTGCGCACAGGCTGGTCGCGGTATGCCTCCCATGACTCCACATCCCACCCAGCCTCGCGCGCAGCGATCTCAAAAGCCTTGATTGACTGCCCGACCCACTCCTGCCGGGACACCCCCGCAGGCGGCCCCTGATCCTTTGGCGTAAAGGCCGTAGACTGCCCTCTGGCCGTGCCACGACACCAATGCTCCGGCCGTCGTCGCATCTTGGCAGACACCATCTCACTGAAAATCCGCTTCGCCATAGGCGAGGTCTTGCCACCGTCACGGACGCACCACTGGTGATAAAGCCCGTATAACTGCCACACCAACACCGGCCCGTAAGGCACGCCAAGCTCGCCAGACTCCCAGCCGATAAAGAAAGCCTCCCACGCACTCAGCCCCATGCGGATCAAGCGCCTGCGCGCCTCCGTGTCCAGCGGCTTCGTGTTCTCGCGGAACGGAACCAGCTCTCCCGTCGCCTGGCTCGGTATCGCCAGCGGTATCGACAGCAAGAACGCATAAAACGCCTCAACCCCGCCGTTGTGCAGCTCAGCATCCACCGCATCCTGCATCGCCTCGGACAGCACCTGTTCCGGCCAGATCACCGCCGTGCGCCGGTCATGCTTCTCCACATGCGTCGGCATATAGAGGTTCGACAGCATCACCAGGTTGGCAAAGTTCTGTTCCTCCCAGGCATCGACAAACTTCTTTTCCAGCACCTGAGTCTTGCCCGTCACGATGTGCTTGATCTTGCCGGACTGCGAATACTTCTCCCGGTTGTTCACGATCTCCTCGCCCAGCAAAAACAGCTTGCGCGAGCGCCAACCCGAAAAATTCCCGTCCAGCTGATCCTGACCTACCGTCGTCGCATAGAGGCCGTAAATCGGCTTCATCACCCCCTCAAAGAACATGCTCTTGCCCGAGCCCTGCACATCCGAGTGCATCAGCACAAACGTATGCATCTTTGCCCCGACACGCTGCAAAGGCAGGGCCAGCCAGCACATCAGCCACATCCAGTCCATCGGATCGTCATTGCACAGCGACAGCGTCAGATTGATGATCTGCCGGCACTTCGGAAACGCCTCCGCCAGATCCAGCGGCACCGTCGCCTCCGGCAAACCTTCCGGAAAATCAGGCGTCATCGGCAGCCCCTTGAACATATTGATGTAGCTCTCCGGGCACACCTGCTGCGTCGGGTCGAACACCAGCCTGTTTTTCAGCACACTGCGGCGGGCAGGGCTGTTCTGCCACAGCTTGAACATCTCCCCCAGGTGCAGACGCACCGCCCCGGCCGGCACCACCTCATCCAGCTCGCTGTCCCAGATGCTCTCAGTGCCCTCTATCAGCACATAGCGTTCCAGCGCCGAGGTATAGCCAGCGTCAGCCTGCCACTTGCGCTCATCCAGCTGCGCCTTCGCCTTTTTCACATCCTCGGCCGTCGCCACCCGGCGCTGTGGCGACTTCGCCCACTCGCCGGCCACATCCTTGCCCACCAGCAGCTCAAACGCCGGTTTCTTGATCGTCATGCCCTGCTGCGTATCGAAAACCTGCGTCGTCCCGTGGATCAGCACAAAGCGGTTTACCGCCTTCACCACATCAATCGGGTCAGACTCCAGCGCCTTGCCGATCAGGTTTTCCTCGATCACCGCATCAAAAGCCGCCAGTTGCGGATCAATCGTCATGTCATTCATGACCCGCCCCCGTTTGCTTGTACAGGGCTTTTGGCAGCACCTTGTTCAGCTTGAACATGCCTTCGCACACATCCAGCGCCGCATCGCGGATACGCCGGGCCTCGGCCATGTCGATCAGCTCCCAGCCTTCGGGGATTTCCTTCAGCGACAGCAGGCCGTTCATGTCGTACTGGGCGATAAAGCGCTTGCGGGTCAGGTCAAACCGGGCTTTCAGATCCGCGCTGATGCTTTTCGGGGCGGGGGAGGGGGCAGGGGCGGCATAGCTGCCGGTCTTGCGGATGGCGGGCAGGACTTCGGCCGTCACCCATTTCTTGAAGCGTTTGGCTTCCGGCTTGCGGCTCTTGAGGATCAGGGAGTACAGGCCGGACTCGTTGACGATGGTGACCTCGCGGTCTTGCGAGACGCCGTTTTCAGACCTGACGCGCACAATGTGCGCCCCCCCCTCTCGTCGTCGTCCAGCATGCGTGCCGCGTCGCGGCCACGGCTGAATTCGAGCGCCTCGGTGACGTCGTTGAGGACGAACCAAGCTTCGCCATCACGGTTGATGGTGCGGACGGAGTGAGCTTCAAACGAGAAAACGGCAGGCGCGGACGCACCTTGGGCGGTGTTATGCATGATCTTGCTCCTGTACAGCGGCTGTGTTTTCCGCTTCCCCGCTTCCAAACGGGTGGGGCGGAACCGTGCGGGTTGGAAGACCGGGTACAGGACCGGCAGGGCTTGCGCCCTCCCGCACGGCTCGCCCCATAGAGGGCGCGACCATGCAACGGACACAAAAATACCGCTCTCGCGGCGGTGTCCGCCTGTACAACCGGGCTTCCAAACCCGCATCGCGCTATTGAACGCGACGGTCGGAGAATAGCCCGGAGTAGCGGAACGATCAACGGCTTTGTGCAGGAATACCGCCAGTTGCGGATCAGTCGCCATATCAGTCATGGCCCACCTCCGCACTCAAGCGCTCCAGCAAGGCCCGGCGCTGCGGAGACTCAACACCCGCCCAGATACCCTCACCAAGCAAAGCCATCACCTCGCGGACAGCCGCCAGGCGCTCGGCAAAACAGCCCACCTCGATCGGCTGCCCCTCGACGATCAGCTCGCTACCGGACGACACACTCATCACCCGGTCAATCTCGCCGCCGCCATCATGCAGCCACAGCGAATTGATCCGCGCCGACATCAGCGCCGCTGCTACCTGCTCAATCCGGCCATCCATCTCGGAATCCGCCGCCAGCAGCACGTCCAGACCCGCAACAAAATCCCAGTTGGCCACCGACAGGTCAAAGTCATCCAGCACCACCACCCGCGCCATGTCCGGGCGAGAAAACAGGCCATCGCCTGCCTTCCAGCTCCCGACTCCGATCACCAGCAGCCAAAGCACATCGCGGCGCATCCTGCGGTCGAACACCGCATTGCCATAAGCAGGGCGCTTTTTCATCACACGCCCCCGTTTTGCTTGTACAGAGTCTTGGGCAGTACCCGGTTCATATTGAACATGCTCTCGCACACATCCAGCGCCGCATCGCGGATACGCCGGGCCTCAGCCATGTCTATCAGCTCCCAGCCCTCGGGGATTTCCTTCAGCGACAGCATGCCATTCATGTCGTACTGGGCGATAAAGCGCTTGCGGGTCAGGTCAAACCGGGCTTTCAGATCCGCACTGATGCTTTTCGGGGCGGGAGAGGGGGCGGGAGCGGCATAGCTGCCGGTCTTGCGGATGGCGGGCAGGACTTCGGCCGTCACCCATTTCTTGAAGCGTTTGGCTTCCGGTTTGCGGCTCTTGAGGATGGCCGAGTAGAGGCCGGATTCGCTGATAGTCGCAACATCTTGGGGTCCGCCAAGGGTGTCCACAATGTGGACACCCTTTTCGTCATCATCAAGGTGACGAAGCATGTGCGGGGTATGGGAATACTCCAGAGCCGTAGCAACGTCAGTTGCAACAAACCAGACCTCACCATCACGGTTGATGGCACGAACAGCATGGGTATCGAACGAGAAAACGGCAGGCGCGGACGCACCTTGGGCATTGATGGTCATGGCTGAACTCCAACTAAGCGGATTGTGTTTTCCGCCACCCGCGTCCAAACGGGTGGGGCGGAACCGTGCGGGTTGGACGACCGGTAGTTGGCACCGGCAGGTGCTCGCGCACCTCCCGCACGGCCCGCCCCATTGAGGGTGCAGCCATGCACGGACACAAAAAAACCGCGAAGCGCGGCGTATCCGCCAACATACACGGGCGTCCAAACCCGTATCGCGCTATTGAACGCGACTGCATTGGACTCTACGACACATGCGCGGCGGGGGTCAAGGTGGGGAAGGGTAAACGCAGAACAGAACCTGCGGATCGACCGCAAGCGGAAGATATCGGCTGCGGACGCCGAAAAGACAAAAACACCATGTATCAGCAGACAGGACTGACATGCCGAGTATTGCAATAAATATTGCTTATAGTTCAGTATACTAGATTCTGAAACCACCAAAAAAACGACAAGTCGTTGTTTTTCAATGAAATTGCCTGCGTTCAGGTCTTGTTCGCACACCAGGTGGAAAGCATCAAAAGTGGAGAACGTGACATGACAACCAAGACGATTGACAGCATGTTGAGCCGTATTGCGAGGATATCCCGTACATTCGTCTTTTCGCCGCAAACAAACTACACCACAGCCACGTCGCACAGCACGGCTGAACTTCTGGCCAAAGCCAGCCAGATGACAACCCGGCAGATGCGGATGGCCGTCAAGAGTTTTGAGACAAAACATCCAGATGTCGCCAGAAAAATCAAACAGCACACACGCTGAACCCTCCGCCCCGAAAGGGGCGGAAGTCATTTCCGCCCACGAAGAGCAGCCATTGACAGGCCATGTCGAGCGGGATTCTCCGTCAAAATACAGACGACCGGCGCATGAGATTCGCAGAGAGTTCCACGCCGGCCCGCTGCCTGCGCCTCGCACACTCGAACAATACGAGTCGCTGTATCCGGGAGCCACGAAGCTGATTTTTGAAGAGTTTTCCAGTAACGGAAAACACATTCGCAATGCTGAAATGGCAGAGCTTGAAGGCCGCATATCGCGGGACAAGCGCGGGCAATGGATGGCGTTTCTGTCCGTCTTGGTAATGGCTTTCCTGGCTGCGTATCTGGCGGTAAACGGACGCGAATGGGTTGCAACCGTACTGGCAGGTGCCACGCTGGTTGGTGTTGCCCATGCTTTCCTGACCGGTAAGAAAGCATCCACAACAGCAGAGCAAAAGTCGGAGCAGGAACCAGAATAAGCGGACAGCATCAGCAAAGGGCTTTCGAGTCGTTGACGCGCAGCAGCAGACGGCCGTCATCGGTGCGGCGGGTGGTGATTGCGCCGGATTTTTCGAGATTCTTGAGCTTCGTTTCCACCTGCGACCGGCTGCATTGCTCCCCGGTACTGCGGAACAGGGCGGTGCCGAACCAGTTGATGAAGTGGTTTCTGCTGCCGAAAGAAATTTCCATGTCTTGCCTCGCTATCTGCTCATTGCACGCCGGGTCAGTTCCCGGATTCGCAGCCGCTTGATCCAGCGCTCGGTATTCGGCTGCCGGGCCTTTTTCTGCTCGATCTCTGCCTGTCTGGCCCGGCGCCGCTGCTCGGCGGCTTCGCGCCCGGCGACAATCTCGAACGTGGGGTCGCGGTAGCTGTCAGGCATTTCGCGCCCTCTCCAGCTCGGCCGGGCGCATCCAGCCTGCGCGGTCTTTCCACTGTTGGCGTACAGCGGTTTCCAGCTCTTTGCGGGCCGCGTCGCCACGTTTTGCAGCCACGCCGTCCAGATAGCCGTGGTGGCTTCTGGTCAGCCGCAGCCGGCAGACGTAGCGGGCTTCGTGCATCAGCCGGGCAGGCTCGTCGTACTCCAGTCCGCGCGGGTCAGGCGGCAGGCCGCCACGGGGGTCGAATTCCGGGCAGCCGGCACCGGATTCGCGGCGCTGGATGTTGCACACCAGGTCAAAGACGCCGGTCTTGCCTGGTGCAGGTACGCGGCGCGAGTTTTTGCAGGCAAGGCATCCCATTTCGGGGCTCCGGGTGTCGTGAAGAATGCGGCTCAGCTCGGCCAGCACGGACCGGCGCTCAGCGGCGGGGTCTTTGGCGATCGGCAGATGCCGGATGCGCCGGCGCAGCGCACGCCAGTCGTGGCGGCTGGTGATGTCGCCCATGGTCATTCCGCCATGCTTTCAAGCCGCAGCAGCATCGTTGCCATAGCGGCCTGGGTACGGTAGACCGCCTGACGGATACGCTCGACTTCTGCCGCATCGATCCGGCAGTCTTCCAGCGCGGCCGATACCTCGGTACCGACATCGCCGTGCCCGGCCCATATTTTTGCGACCAGCTCCAGCAGGGCGGCATCGCTGGCTTCGCCGTCCGGCGATTCGATGAACATGCCGCCATGACGGGCCGCCAGCGCGTGCAGGATACGCAGGTCGCCCGTCGCCCCCATGATGCGGTCGGCCTCGTCCAGGCTCAGCCGGTGCGAGCAGTTCGGGTTGACCTTGTTCGACAGGACTTTTGCACCAACGCCAACGCGCGTGGCCAGTGCCTCGGCCCCGCCGGGGTAGTCATGAATGGTGCGCCAGGCTGCATCAGCAGGAGTCATGTGCGTATCCCCACCACGGTTACATATTTTTTTGCCGGTAGCTGGGCTACCGTTGCGAAAGAAAAGGAGCGGGGAGAACCTCGCCAAAAGCCGCGCGAGCAGGGCTTTAATCGCGCGGGCTGGAGAAATCGTCTGGAATCATGAAGACCGTCACGGGCAACCCGGTGTAGCTGGCGAGCCGTCTGGCGACCTTGCGACCAGACTGAAGGCCGCGATACGCCTTCGAGCAGGCGGCTGTACTGATGCCAACCTCCCTTGCAATTTCCCGTTGAGTTTTCCCCGATCGGATCACCCACTGGCTGAATGTGATCTTTTCCATGCCGCCATTATGTTTACGTTTCGTTAACTTTTCAACGGCAGGATTGAGGATGAAATGGGTACAGAAGAAAAATCCAGGACGTTTATCGCAAACGTTTTGCGTCCCACAATTCAGGGCATGGACGAAATCAAACAGACATGGCAGGACCGCGCCAGACGACGCATGCGTGAGCTTGACTTGACCCAGCGAGAGCTGGCCAAGCGCTGCGGGGTGTCAACGGCGGCAATGAGCCATTACATGAATGGCAGGCGAGAGCCGACGCTGTCACAGCTACAGCTCATTGCCGATGAGCTGGCTCTTGATCCTGCATTCATGGTTTTTGGCTACCTTGACCGAGACAAGGTGGTAAGGATCGCCAGGAAAATAGCCGACATGACCGAGGAGGATCTCAAGTTTGCGATGTCGGTACTTGAGCGAACGCTAAATACCAAAATTGACTAGACGAGCGAAAACCGTTGATTACAAAGAGATCAACGGTTTTTTTATTTTCATGCCCAACATCGATCCAGGGATATTCCCTGATGGCAGCAGATGAATAAGGGCATATAGGCTGACCAATTCCTTTTAATGAAAAATGGGAGAAGTTTGGTGTCAGCCAAAGGTATTGCGCCGCGCAAAAAGTCATTGCAGCGCGTCACGAAGCTGCTTTCTGTTTGTGAAAATCGCCATGATCTGGCAATGACATTGCTGCTTGTCAGGTGTGAACTGCTCAGGAGGGCAGCGCCGCACACGTCAGTCAACATCACAGCCCCCAGGGATCAAAGCGCCCCAGTCCTCAAACATCGCCAAGAGAAGCTTTCGCCTTCTGACCGGTAGGGCCTCAAAAGCCTGAGCCACCATGACCGCTTCAGCCGACCCGACTGAGATGCGGTCCATCTCTCCTGTTTCCAGCCATCCGGCTGGCACGCCAAGCGCCACGGCCAATCGTGCCATGTGCGTGCGCGATGGCATCGCCCCTTTCTTCCACGCAAAGACCGTCTGATCAGGCGCGCCAACGGCAGCAGCGAGCGCAGCGTAGCTGATACGCCGAGCCTGCTTGGCCTGAACGAGTCGTGTCGCAAAGGTATTCATTGCACAAATCCTGAGGGTGCAGAACGGATGCCGCCATCAAGCCCGCCTGATGAAATCCGGCATATTCATCAAGTTCAGGCTGGTGGTTATTGGCGACGTTTTGGATTCATTGTTGCACTAAAGTTTACGAAACGTATTGCTTTTAATGTTCACGTTTCGTATATTTTGCTCACACAAGCAACCGGAGCAAAACATGGACTCTCGCAAATACTGGGCGATCAACATCTCCGGCGATGTCGCCGTTGCCGCAGTTGTCATCGCCGCCGTGGCCGGGCACGCCTGGGCACTGGCTGCCGTCATCGCCTGGGCATGGATCAACGCAGCGGCAAGCATCGCCACCAGCATCCTTGCCCGCCACGCACTGCAAACAGAACGGCCAGCCGGATTTTCGGCCTACCAGCTCGCTACCGAGATGGCGCTGGTATCGGCCCTCATCCTGCTCGATTCCCCCCTGACGGCTGCCGCGTGTTTCGTCGGCTACGTCGCCACCGAAGCCGCCGGCCTGCTGGCCGACGAAACCGCCAACGCCTGACCCGTACGGCCCGCAAGGGCCGGCACCGGCCAGCCGCTTGAATCAGGCGGCTTTCCAGTGACCCGCAAAACGCGAAGCAGTAACCAGAGGAGAAGCAGCATGGCATTCGAAGCAACGCGCCTCACCGACGAGGCAATCCGAGAACTCCGCGCCCAGGGCTGGACGATCAAGGCTCCGGTTTTCAAGAACCGCAAGCCGGTGTTCCTGATCGTCAAACCGCTGAATTAGCCGTTTGCAGACTGTTTGCAAACAGCTTGCAAACAAGTTGCAAACCGTCTGCAAACACATCGCAAACCGTATGCAAACCAACCCGATCACCCAGCTGGCCGCACCCAGCCGCCCCAAGACCGCCAGCGAGCGCGTGCGGGAGCTGTTGCCAGACATCGAGGCCGCCATAAATCGCGGCGTGCCACACAAAACCATCCTCGCCGCCCTCGCGGCAGACGGCTTCGAGATGTCGAGCGACGTGTTCCGCACCGTGCTGAGCCGGGCCAGGGCCGCCGCCAGAAAAGGCAAGCCACCCGACAAGGAGCAGTGCCATCAAATCCAAACCCAAAGGCCGGGGCAGGCAGCACCGGCCCGGCAAACGGAACCAAAAATCCAGCCAGCCAGCGACACGTTCGACTGGCAAGCCATCCGCGACAGCAAACCCAATTGGTAAGGAGAACCCAACCGTGAATCAGAACCAGACACACATCGTCTTGCAGGGGAAGGGCGGCGTCGGCAAGAGCTTTATTGCCTCGCTGATCGCCCAAACCCTCCAGGGCATGGACGCCAACCTGCTCGGCATCGACACCGACCCCGTCAACCAGACGCTTGCCCGCTACCGCGCCCTGCCGGTGCGCACCCTCGAAATTCTCAACGCCGACCGCCAGATAGACAGCCGCCAGTTCGACCAGATGATCGAATGGATGCTGACCCACGCCGGCCCGGTCGTCGTCGACAACGGCGCCACCAGTTTTGTGCCCGTAACCGGATACCTCGCCGAAACCGGGGCGCTGGACGTGCTGACCGACAGCGGAAAACAGGTGGTGCTGCATACCGTGCTGGTGGGCGGGCAGGCCATGGACGACACCATCGCCGGATTCCAGGCGCTGCTACAGAGCAGCAATGCGCCGGTCGTCGTGTGGGAAAACGAATTCTTCAGGCCTGTCGAGCGCGATGGCCGTCGATTCAGCGAGTCCGCCATGTTTTCCGAAAACCGCCATCGCATCGCCGGCATCGTCACCCTGCGCCGCCGCAACCTCGACACCTTTGGCCGTGACCTGACCGCCATGACCAGCGCCGGCCTGACGTTTTCCGAGGCGCTATCAAGCCCGGACTTCGGCGCGATGCCAAAACACCGCCTCAAGCAAATCTGGGCCGACATCGCCGGACAGGTTGCTGCCGTCTGGCCTCGCCCCGACCCGACCAGTCGCCAGCCCGTGCCGCAGCCGGTTGGCGACAATTCTTTCCGGCAGCCACACGCGATCGCTGCCGGTGCAATACACCCACCACAGTTCTCCGACGTCGGTAAACGCGACGACCGCACCTTCCTGACCGAAGTCTCCGGCCAGCAGGATGCACGACTCGGCCAGGTCTTCCGGCTCCAGCTCGAATGCCCGAAGCACATCGACAGCGTTCGACCAGCCGCCCATATAGACCCCGCCAGATACCGAAACGGTCAGCGCGGAAGAACGGGGCGCAGGGGCCGGCGCGGCAATCTTGTCATGCAGGGACTCAGGGCGAAGCTGGGTATAGCGCCGCAGGTTGTTCCAGCTCTTGTTGCCGGAAACCATGGCCACCTCCTGGATTTTCAGTCCCTGCTCGAACAGGCGCGAAACACCGTGGTGGCGCAGGTCGTGAAAGCGCAGGTCAACAATCCCCAGTGCGGCGCATGTGCGCTCAAAAGCCGCACTGACCGATTCCATTTTGTACGGAAAAATCAGTTCGTCCGTACGCGGCTGCCGCTGCACGATGTCCCACGCCTCGCCCAGCAGGGGTATCCACTGGTCGTTTGTGTACTTGTTTGACGGGTCTTTGCGCTCGCGGATCAAGACACAGCGCCGCTTTTCATCGATGTCATCCCAACGGATACGCCCGATTTCCCCCAGCCGCATGCAGCTGGCAATGGCGAACTTGATGATGTCGACGTGCGGTATCTGGGCGTTTGAACGCGACTGCCGGGCAGCCAGCCCGGCATAAATCTGCTCGAGTTCCTCATCAGCAGGCCGCCGGTCACGTTGACGGCTCTTGCTGACAAGTGTCTGGGCGCGCAAGACGGGCAGGGCATCATCGACAGGCTGGGTCGAGACCGGCAGGGACCAGATACGCTTTGCGTAGTCGAGTACGGTCCGCATGGCGGAGACGTCCTGGAAGACGGTTACCGGGCCTGTTCCTGCATCACGCCGGATCTTGCAGTGCTCGACCAGGTCCTGGGCGGACAGCTCGGATATGGGGCGCTCTGAAATCGAGGACCTGAGCAGCAGATCAAGCACGTACCGTTTCGAGCGGCCGATCTTGTCTGATCCGGAGAGCTCATCCCGGTACCGTACCAGCAGGTCGCCAAAGGTCATTTTCCCGAGCGCATGCCTGGTGATGAAGTCCGGGGATGCGGCCTCGACTTCCGTGCGTCTGGCCCAGTCACGAGCCAAGGACTCTTTCGGGAATGAGCGCGTCGCGGAGAAAACCACCCGGCCAGCTTGCTTGACCCGGACTGTCGCCTGATACGACAATTCTCCGTTCTTTTTCCGGTACTTAGATATGGTTGCCATAGGCCGGTGCAGAAAAGTCAGAAAAAGCGGTGCAGAACAGCCCGCATTCTGCACCGTTTTCTGCACTGACACCATGAAAACGCCGTAAAATACGATCAAACGAAGGATAAACAGGCATCAATGACAAACGCTCAAACCCTCATGGATAAAGGAACCCAGCAGAATTGCAGGGGTAGGCGCGTTTGCGTAGCACCGATGCTCGACTGGACAGACAGGCACTACCGTTACTTCGCCAGGTTGCTGTCCCGGCACACATGGCTGTACACCGAAATGGTAACGACCGGGGCGTTGATCCATGGGGATGTGCCTCGTCATTTGACGTTCCACGAGGCGGAGCACCCGATTGCGTTGCAACTGGGTGGATCGGAGCCGGCAGAGCTGGCCCAGTGCGCCAGGCTTGCGGAATACTGGGGCTATGACGAGGTCAATCTGAACGTGGGCTGTCCGAGCGAGCGGGTACAAAAAGGTGCTTTTGGTGCCTGCCTGATGAAAGAACCCGGTCTTGTAGCCGATTGTGTCCGGGCGATGCGCGATGTGACAGCGCTGCCTGTCACGGTCAAGCACCGTATTGGCGTTGATGATGTCGAGGCCTTCGGTTTTGTTTCCGACTTTGTCGGAGAGGTAGCTGCTGCCGGATGTTCGACCTTTATCGTCCATGCACGCAATGCCATCCTGAAAGGGCTTTCACCCAAGGAAAACCGGGAAATCCCTCCGCTCAAGTACGACTATGCCTGGCGCCTCAAGACAGAATTCCCTGACCTGGAAATCCTGGTCAACGGCGGCATCCGCACACTGGATGAAGCAGCCGAACAGCTTGGCCATGTTGATGGCGTCATGATCGGCCGCGAGGCTTACCATAATCCTTACCTGCTGGCTGGTGTGGATGTCCGGTTCTATGGTGATGAACACCCTGTTCCCACCCGTACCGAAGTCATTGAGCGGCTGATCCCGTATGTGGATGCGCATCTGGCTGCCGGCGGGAAGGTACGTGACATTGCCCGGCATGTGCTGGGACTGGTCAACGGAGTACCGGGAGCCCGTCGCTTCCGGCAAATGCTGTCTGATTCACGGTTGCTCAAGGACGCTGACAGCCATCTGTTTCTGACCGCGCTGACTGATCTCGGCGACGACTTCCCGTAATTTCCGGTTTTTGTCCGCCCGCAGGCTTGCCGCCTGCGGGCGTTTTTGCGCACGCATTCTGTGCGCGTCATTGATGGCATGTGTGTGCCGAGCTCCGGAGGAGTATGAATTGAACAAACTGGCCTGGGTCCTGACGCTGATGTCCGCAACCGTATTTGCGGGTCCTAACGACGTTCTGCACCTGTATAACTGGAGCGGTTCACTGTCGAATGAAACCATCCGTGCGTTTGAAAAACAGTGCGACTGCAAGGTTGTGCAGGACTTCTATGGTGACAACGAGGAGATGCTGGCCAAGCTGGCCAGTGGCGCACGTGGCTACGACATGGTGTTTCCGTCAAGCTTTGTAGTGCAGTCCATGGCCCGCCAAAAGCTGCTGAAGCCGCTTGATCACAGCAAGCTGGCCAACCTCAAGAACGTCAACCCGGCCTATTTGAACCAGTCCTATGATCCGGGCAACCGTTATACCGTCCCGACCGTACTGAGCCTGACCTCGGTGGGTTACAACGAAACCGAGCTGAGAAAACGTGGCATTGATCCGTCCAGCTGGGCCGTGATTTTTGATCCTGCCGTGCTGGCCAGGATCAAGGGCAAGGTTACAGTGCTCGACAGTTCGCGCGAAGTGTTCGCTGCGGCCCTGATGTACCTGGGACTGGACCCGAACACGAGCCGGCCCGAGGACTACCGGAAAGCAGCCGAAGTCATCAGGAAAGCCAAGCCTTACTGGGCCACTTTTTCCAATGCGAGCTATCTGAAAGAACTGGCCGTCGGCAATATCTGGGCGTCGCTGGGCTATTCGACCGAATTTTTCCAGGCAGCGGAGGATGCCAAGGCTGCCAAACGCAAGTTCACAGTCGGCTATTCGGCGCAAAAGGAAGGCAACGAGCTGGGGGTCGATACCATGGCAATCCTGCGATCTGCCAAACGGCCGGATCTTGCGCACCAGTTCATCAACTTCATGCTGGATGGCAAGAATGCGGCCGAACTGACCAACCTGAACGGCGCCACCAATCCGGTGGCCGCAGCACAGCCCTTCATCCGGGCCGACCTGAAGGGAAATTCAGTCCTGAATCCTTCTCCGGAGCAAGTGCAAAAATGGGTGATCCTGCGTGAACTGAACCCCAAGGAACGGCGCATGGTGGCCAAGCTCTGGACGGAGATCAAGGTCGGTCGTTGATCTTCATTTTGTTCCGCAATTTGCAGCCCCCTTTCCGTAACCGGGAAGAGGGTTTTGTTTACAATCCGTTACGGATGTTGCTACGATAAATACATAGCTTTCTTCAATCAATACCCGGTCGATGGTTGTTTGCCCGGGGTGTCATCCAGCGCGTTGCGCTATCAATCGGCGGTCCTGATCCGCCTGCCCCGAGAGGGGCCTGGCATTCCACATGCGGGAATGCCAGGGTTGTCCGGGCAGCTTAAGCCGCCGGCAACCTGTTCGCGCGGCTTGCATGAGCCGTTCTTCCGTTCTGCCTGTTGCACCCGTGGCTCTGTCTGATGACAGGGCAGGCCACCGGCTGTACTCGAGAGAAGGAGATTTACATGGTCTTACGATTATCCTGCTTGGCAACACTATTCATCGTTGCCCTGGGAGCCCTGCTGCCCAGCGGCTTTGCCGAAGTGTCGGGCGCACTGCTGTCATTCGTGATTGCCAAATTTGGCTGGTTTTTCCTGCTGACCGTGTTTGGCCTGGTGTTGTTCGGTCTGTTTCTGGCATTCAGCGATTACGGCCACATCAAGCTGGGGCAGGAAGATGATGAACCGGAATTTTCCCGCTCCACCTGGTTTTCGATGCTGTTTTCTGCCGGCATGGGTATCGGACTGGTGTTCTGGGGTGTTGCCGAGCCAGTCATGCACTATGCCTCGCCGCCTCCTGGCGTTACGGCACTGACGCCAGATGCCGCCAATGCGGCCATGCGCTACACCTTTTTCCACTGGGGCATTCACCCGTGGGCGGTGTATGGCGTCGTGGCGCTGGCGCTGGCGTATTTCAAATTCAACCGGCAGCGTCCCGGACTGATCAGTGCAGTGTTTGAACCGTTGCTGGGCGAAGCCCGAACGCGCGGCCCGATCGGAAAAATCATCGACATCCTGGCGATTCTGGCGACCGTATTCGGGGTGGCAACGTCACTGGGTTTTGGAGCGCTGCAAATCGGAGGGGGCTTCAAGCATGTGTTCGGTATCGACAACACCTTTGCCTTGCAGGTCAGCATCATTGCCGTAGCGACGGTCCTGTACCTGCTCTCGTCAATGACCGGCATCGAGCGTGGCATCAAGTGGCTGTCCAATTTCAACGTGCTGCTGGCCGGATTGCTGATGCTGGCGGTTTTGCTGATGGGACCGACGCTGTTCCTAGTCGATACCCTGACGGCCACACTGGGCAGTTACCTTCACAATCTGGTCAACATGAGCCTGCGATTGACGCCGTTCCGTGAAGGTACATGGGTGGCAGACTGGACGCTGTTTTACTGGGCATGGTGGGTGACTTGGGCTCCGTTTGTCGGGATGTTCATTGCCCGCATTTCCCGGGGGCGCACGATCCGCGAATTCATCATCGGAGTGATGCTGGTGCCGTCACTGATGAGCTTTGCCTGGTTTGCCGTCTTTGGCGGTACAGCGCTACACGCCGAAATATTCGGCCAGTTTCCCATCGTGGCTGCCGTACAGGCTGACGTGGCCGATGCATTGTTCAAGCTGCTGGAGCTGCTGCCGGGCGGGGCATTGCTGGCAGGCCTGGCCTTGCTTCTGATTGTCAGCTTTTTTGTCACATCGGCAGATTCGGCGACTTTCGTGCTGGGCATGATGTCGAGCAACGGCAGCCTGCGTCCGACAATCCGCGTACGCCTGTTCTGGGGAGTGATGCAGGCTGCCATTGCCGTGGTCCTGCTGATGAGCGGAGGCCTGAAAGGGCTCCAGAGTGCCGCCATCGTGGCCGCCCTGCCGTTTGCCGTGATCATGGTGCTGATGAGCATATCGCTGTACCGGGCCCTGGCGCAGGAATTGCGCTCAGTACATCAGCGTGAGGCTGCCCGGCACAGGATGCTGGAGTTGATGCAACAGCGCCGTTAATGACAACGGGAAAGCCGGGGCGCGGATTTGTTGCTGCGCTCCGGTACGCTTGTTACTATCAAATATTGCGCGAGTCGCATGTTTCATGCCCAACACGGAGAATACGAATGAGCAGCGAATTGATCGTCCATGTCACCGATGCGTCGTTTGAAGAAGAAGTACTCAAGGCCCAGGGCCCGGTGCTGGTCGACTATTGGGCTGAGTGGTGTGGTCCTTGCAAGATGATTGCCCCGATCCTTGACGAAGTTGCCCGCGAATACGATGGCAAGCTGAAAGTGGCCAAGCTCAACATCGACCAGAACGAAGCCACCCCGCCGAAATTCGGCATTCGCGGCATTCCGACCCTGATGATTTTCAAGGACGGCAACGTCGTCGCCACCAAGGTCGGCGCTCTGGCCAAGAGCCAGCTGGCTGCTTTCATTGACAGCAACATCTGAGCTGACTAAGCTTCCGGCAAGTTTTCTTCTCGGGCGGCTTTCTCGCCGCCCGGATTCTTGTCACATCTCCCTCGACGAGTTCCTTGGCGCCTGACGCGCACACTATCCATCTATGCATCTTTCCGATCTCAAACACCTGCACGTTTCCAAACTGGTCGAAATGGCCGCTGAAAACGACATTGAAGGTGCCAACCGTCTGCGCAAGCAGGATCTCATTTTCGCCCTGCTCAAGGGGCAGGCCAAAAAAGGCGAAAGCATTTTTGGCGATGGCACACTGGAAGTCCTGCCGGACGGTTTTGGCTTCCTGCGCAGCCCCGACACCAGCTATCTGGCCGGTCCTGACGACATCTATGTCAGCCCCAGCCAGATCCGGCGCTTCAACCTCCACACAGGCGACAGCATTGAAGGCGAAATCCGCACCCCGAAAGAAGGGGAGCGCTATTTCGCCCTGGTCAAGGTTGACCGCATCAATAGCGAGTTGCCGGAAAAATCCAAGAACAAGATCCTGTTCGAAAACCTGACTCCGCTGCATCCGACCGAACGGCTGACACTGGAGCGGGACATTCGCGCAGAGGAAAACATCACCGGTCGCATCATCGACATGATCGCGCCGATCGGCAAAGGACAGCGTGGCTTGCTGGTCGCACCGCCCAAGTCCGGCAAGACGGTCATGCTGCAGAACATTGCCCATGCCATCACGGCCAACCATCCGGATGTCGTGCTGATCGTCCTGCTGATTGACGAGCGTCCGGAAGAAGTGACCGAAATGACCCGCACCGTGCGGGGGGAAGTAGTGGCATCGACGTTTGACGAGCCTGCCACCCGCCACGTACAGGTCGCCGAAATGGTGATCGAAAAAGCCAAGCGCCTTGTCGAGCACAAAAAGGACGTGGTGATCCTGCTGGACTCCATCACCCGTCTGGCCCGTGCCTACAACACCGTAGTGCCGTCATCCGGCAAGGTGCTGACCGGTGGTGTTGATGCCAATGCCCTGCAACGCCCCAAGCGTTTCTTCGGTGCTGCCCGCAATATCGAAGAAGGTGGCAGCCTGACCATCATTGCCTCGGCCCTCATCGACACCGGCAGCCGCATGGACGATGTGATCTACGAAGAATTCAAGGGTACCGGCAACTCGGAAATCCATCTGGACCGCCGCATGGCCGAAAAACGGATTTTCCCGGCCATCAACATTAACCGCTCCGGCACGCGTCGTGAAGAACTGCTGATCCCGCAAGAACAGCTGCAACGCATGTGGGTGCTGCGCAAGCTGCTGTATCCGATGGACGACCTCGAAGCGATGGATTTCCTGCTCGACAAGATCAAGAGCACCAAGTCCAACCAGCAGTTCTTCGACTCGATGCGTCGCTGATTACTGCGGTTTACATCAGGTTTTTGCCATCAACGCCATGCTTTTGCATGGCGTTCTGCTTGATAATTCCGGCATTCAATACTGATTGCCAACGTATCTTGAGGCATACCGGATGCAGCAAGGTTTCGGGCAGGTGGTGGACATGGACAGTTTTTCCTTGGTTGGCACAATGGCCTTTGCCTTTTCCGGCTATCTGGTCGGTGCCCGCAAACAGCTGGACCTGCTTGGGCTGGTCATTCTGTCCTTGCTGACAGCAGTTGGTGGCGGCATGGTCCGGGACGCCCTGATCGGAGATCCGCCCAGGGTGTTTTTTGACAATACCGCTCCGCTTGTAGCCTTGGGAACGCTGACTGTTGCCTGGCTTTTTGGCCTGCACCGCAAGGAAAGCCGCCTGATCAACCGGCTGTTCATCATTTCCGACTCCATCGGACTGGTCGCCTTCAGCCTAGCCGGAGCGCAAATCGGCATCGACATGGGCATGACCCTGTTCGGCGTCGTGACACTGGGTTTTGTCACGGCCATCGGTGGCGGCATCGTGCGCGACGTGCTGGTCAATGACGTACCCTTCATTCTGAGCACGGATTTTTATGGCATCGTGTCGCTCCTGGTCGGAGCCGGCCTCTGGGGTCTGGCCGAACTGGGATGGCACGATGCATGGCTGGTACAGGGCCTGTTTGCCCTGGGATTGCTGATCCGCCTGGTGGCCCACCGCCGCGCCTTGCGTTTGCCCACCGTCAACTCAATCTGAGGAATCCGGAGTAATGCTGCCTTTCCCTCGCAAAGCTGAAGTTGCAGCAGAATGGCTGGCCAGCCGGCTGGCCGAGTTCTCCCGGACCAGCTGCGGCGATGTGTTCGGGCTGGCCACCGGGCAGCAACGCCCCGCTGCGGTGCTGGCAGCACTGCTCTGGCACGCAGAAGTGCCTGCGGTCTTGCTGACCCGTCGCACCGAAGGTTTGCGCGACCATGCCGGTCAGGTCAGCTTTCCCGGAGGCAAGCTAGATCCCGCCGATCCGGGGGCCGTGGCGTGCGCCTTGCGTGAGGCATCTGAAGAAATCGCCCTGCCACCCGGGCGGGTGCTGGTGGCCGGCCAACTGCCTTGCTATTACACCTTGACCGGCTACGCCATTACGCCGGTGGTCGGGATAGTCGAACCGCCGTTTTCCGGTACGCCGCAACCTGGAGAAGTGGCGGAGATCTTCGAGTTGCCGCTGACCCTGGCGCTGGACCCGACCCGGTATGAACGCCACCGGTGGAACAGGGCAGGGCGACAGGGCACCTATCTGTCGCTGGACTGGCAGGGGCACCAGATATGGGGAGCGACAGCGGCCATGCTCAATTTGCTGGCCGAGGCAGTCCATGCCTGAAACCGGCCTGGAAAACCAGTCATATTGAAAGCACCAACCGGTTTATGACTCCTGCGTTGCAGCGTGTAGATTGAATTGCATGGACATCCACACGTACGACAGGGAGCGCGCATGACCCATGCCACCGAGCCCGCAACGCTCACACACCTCAAGCGGCTGGAAGCCGAATCCATCCACATCATCCGCGAAGTGGCGGCCGAGTTTGACAATCCGGTCATGCTGTACTCGATCGGCAAGGATTCGGCAGTCATGCTGCACCTGGCCCTCAAGGCGTTTTATCCGGGCAAGCTGCCTTTTCCGTTGTTGCACGTCGATACCACGTGGAAATTCCGCGACATGATCACCTTCCGCGACCGCATGGCCGCAGAGAAGGGCTTGCGCCTGCTGGTGCATACCAACCCCGAAGGCGCGCATGGAGAGATCACGCCCTTCACCCATGGCAGCGCCCGCTACACCGACATCATGAAAACCGACGCATTGAAACAGGCACTGCGGCAATACGGGTTTGATGCAGCATTCGGTGGTGCCCGTCGTGACGAAGAAAAATCCCGCGCCAAGGAACGGGTGTATTCATTCCGTGATCCGCAGCAACGCTGGGATCCGAAAAACCAGAGGCCTGAATTGTGGAACCTCTATAACGGTCGTCACAACAAGGGTGAGTCCATCCGGGTATTCCCTCTGTCCAACTGGACCGAGCTCGACATCTGGCAGTACATCTGGCTGGAAAACATCGACATTGTCCCGCTGTACTTTTCCGCTCAGCGCCCGGTAGTGGAGCGCGACGGCATGCTGATCATGGTGGACGACGAGCGCTTCCCCCTGCGTGCCGGCGAAACTCCGGCTTTGCGTCCGGTCCGCTTCCGCACGCTGGGCTGCTATCCGCTGACCGGTGCCGTCGAGTCCAGCGCCACCACCTTGCCCGACATCATCCGCGAGATGCTGCTGACCCGCACCAGCGAACGCCAGGGACGGGCCATCGACCATGACCAGTCGGGCTCGATGGAAAAGAAAAAAATCGAGGGGTACTTCTGATGACACACCAGTCCGACCTGATTGCCAAAGACATCCACACCTATCTGGCCCGGCACGAAACCAAGGATTTGCTACGCTTCATCACCTGCGGCAGTGTCGACGATGGCAAATCCACGCTGATCGGACGCCTGCTGCATGACTCCAGGCTGATCTTTGAAGACCAGCTGGCAGCCATCGAGCGCGACAGCCAGAAGCACAACACCACTGACGAAGCAGTTGATCTGGCCTTGCTGGTCGACGGCCTTCAGGCCGAGCGGGAACAGGGTATCACCATTGACGTGGCGTACCGCTATTTCAGCACCGACACACGCAAGTTCATCATTGCCGACTGCCCGGGGCACGAACAGTACACGCGCAACATGGCCACCGGTGCCTCGACTGCCGATCTGGCCATCATCCTGATCGACGCCCGTTACGGCGTGCAGACCCAGACCCGCCGGCACAGCTTCATCGCCAGCCTGCTGGGCATCCGCCATGTCATCGTGGCCGTCAACAAGATGGATCTGCTGGAATTTGACCAGGCCGTTTTCGAGCGCATCCGGCAAGACTACCTGGCCTTCGCCAAGGCACTGGACATCCACGATATCCGTTTCGTGCCTCTCTCGGCCCTGCGCGGAGACAACGTGGTCAGTCCCAGCGAGCGCATGCCGTGGTATGACGGTCCGTCACTGATGCAACTGCTGGACAGTATCCGTCTTGATGCGGATCAGGCCTTGCAGGCATTCCGCCTGCCGGTGCAATACGTCAACCGCCCCAATCTGGATTTTCGCGGATTTTGCGGCACCATCGCCGCCGGAATCATCCGTCCGGGCGATCAGGTCACCGTACTGCCCTCCGGCCGGCAAAGCCGGGTCCGGGCCATCGTGACGACTGACGGGGAACTGCCGGTGGCTGCGACCGGGCAGGCTGTCACCCTGACGCTTGAAGACGAAATCGACATTTCCCGTGGCGACATGATCGTCAGGCACGGTGAGCCTCTGCCCTTGGTGGCAGACCGCCTGACGGTCGAACTGGTCTGGATGCACGATGCACCGTTGCAGACAGGACGGGCATACTGGGTCAAGCTGGCCGGCAAATGGCTGCCGGGACGGGTGACGGCAGTCCACCATCGAGTCAATGTCAACACGATGGAAAGGGAGGCGGCCAGTTCACTGGCCCTGAACGAAATTGCCGAAGTCACACTGGAGATCGACGCTCCGATGGCTGTCGATGCCTACCGGCAATGCCGGGCGACCGGCAGCCTGATCCTGGTGGACCGCATCAGCAATGCCACACTGGGAGCCGGCATGATCCGCAGCGCGGAACCGTCAGCAGGGATTCAATCTGAAAAGGATGCAGCCCGCCGCTGGCAGGCATTCGAGATTGAATTCAACGAACTGGTCCGGCGGCATTTCCCGCACTGGCAGGCACGGGACATGCGTGACTGGCCGGGTCTCAAGGAGTAAACAACGCCACCCGGATCGGCGGCCCTGTCGCTATCAGGTACATGGCGCCCGTGTGCAATGCCCCATGCGTTGTGCCAGGCATGGCCGGCTCAGACACAAACAAAACCGCCCGGTATCAACCGGGCGGTTTTTGCATGATCAGACGCGGAACGGATCAGTCGCCGTAGCGGCCGCCGTGGTTACGGTTGCCACCCTGACGCGGGCGGTCACCATTACGGAAGCCACCTTCACGGCTCTGGCCACCACCATGCGGACGACGGTCGTCACGCTGCTGGCCCCAGCTGTGGCCACGATCACCACGCGGGGCAAAGTCGCCGCGCGGAGCACTGCTGCGGTCATCAAAACGGCGGCCGTCACGGGCAGTGCCGCTGCGATGCGCATCACCATCCTGGCGCGGAGCAAACTGGCGGCGGTCATCACCACCTTCACGGCGCTGCTGATGACCACCAAAGCCGCCACGCGGAGCGCTGGAACGATCACCATAGCTGCGACCCTGGCCGTTGCCATGACGCGGCTTGCCGCCAAAACCGCCACGGCCACCACCACCTTCGCGACGCTCTTGCGGCTTGAAGCGGGCAATCATGCCTTCGATTTCGGTCACGATCAGCTTCTGACCGGTAAAGCGCTCGATTTTCTTGAGCGGGAAGGCATCCTGACGGCCCACCAGTGAAACGGCGGTACCGGTCGCGCCGGCCCGGCCGGTACGGCCGACACGGTGCACGTAATCTTCGGCAAAGCGCGGCAGGTCGAAGTTGATGACGTGGCTGATGCCGGCCACGTCGATGCCGCGGGCGGCCACGTCGGTAGCTACCAGCACTTCGGTCTGGCCACTGCGCAGGCGGGTCAGCGTACGGGTACGGTCGCGCTGCTGCATGTCACCATGCAGGGCGTCGGCACGAATGCCGTCCACGATCAGCTCGTCAGCCAGGGTGTCGCAGTCACGCTTGGTGGCAACAAACACGATGGCCTGCTTGACGTCCGGTTGCGACAGGATGTGACGCACCAGACGGCGCTTGTGGTCGATGTCGTCAACGAAGATGGCCTGCTGCTCGATGTTCTCGTGCTTGGCGGTCTGGGCAGCGATCTCGATCTTGGCCGGTTCGGTCAGGAGCTCGTCTGCGAAGTCCAGCACGCGACGGGTCATGGTAGCGGTAAAGAAGGCGGTCTGACGGGCCTTGGGCAGCTGGCTGGCGATTTCCATCACGTCTTCGGAGAAGCCCATGTCCAGCATGCGGTCAGCTTCGTCGAGCACCAGCATTTCGAGGCGCGAGAAGTCGATGCGGCCCGAGCGCATCTGGTCCATCAGACGGCCCGGAGTGGCGACCATGACTTCGATCGGGCGGGTCAGCATCTGGTTCTGGGTGCGGAACGAGGTACCACCAATGACGCTGGCCACGTTGACGCGCGGAATCTTGGTCGAGAATTCCTGGGCGGCCTTGGCAACCTGCTGCACCAGTTCGCGGGTCGGGGCCAGCACCAGAATGCGTGGGCCACGGCTGCGGGCCACCGGTTCGACCAAGAGGCGCGACAGGGCCGGCAGCAGGAATGCTGCGGTTTTGCCGGTCCCGGTCTGGGCCGAGGCCATCAGGTCACGGCCGGAAAGCAGGAGCGGCAGGGCTTCGGCCTGAACGGGCGTCGGCGTGGTGATGTTGTGCTGCTCGAGGGCGTGAACGAGACGGGCGTCGAGGCCGAGGGCGGCAAAAGCGTTGGTTTGCATGAATGTCCTTGTTGAATTGACTGCGGGACTCAGCCGGAGGCGGACATGCGCAATCTCTGCCAGGCGGGATGCACGGAAGCATCCAGCGATGGCTGGGCACACGGTAACCACGAAACATCGAAGACTGACCGTGGTGCCGTTTCAACAGGAAGGGAGGCGGGGCCGGATTTCGATGCAGCCTGAAGTGCCATGGGCACAGGGAATCAGGCGCTTGCTGAGTGAAGGGAGCGGACTATACGGGGTTTTTGCCTTGGGCGCAAACTGTTTCTCTGAACGGTAAAAAGACCACGGCAATTACCGTGGTCTTTTAAGCAAATCAACAGTTTACTGGACTTTGGCCTGAGCCTTGAGCCTAGCGATGTAGGCGTCAAAACGCTGACCCTGGATTTGCTGCTCAAGCTGGGCACGTACTGCATCCAGTGCCGGAAAGTCAGCTTCCTTGGTGTCCGTCAGCTGGATGATGTGCCAGCCAAACTGGCTCTTGACCGGAGTCTGGGTAATCTGGCCCTTGGCCAGCTTGGTCATGGCACCCGAAAACTCGGGGACCAGCTGCGCCGGATCGACGAAACCAAGATCACCACCATTGGCCTTGCTGCCGGTATCGATCGAATACTGGCGGGCCAGGTCTTCAAAGCGGGCACCTTTCTTGAGCTGCTCCAGTACCTTGGCGGCTTCTTCCTGCGACGGCACGAGAATGTGACGGGCACGGTATTCCTTGCGTGCCATTTGCACCTTCATGCGATCGTATTCGGCACGCACGTCGGCCTCGCTGACCGGGTGGGACTTCATGAAGTCGCGTACGTGCAGGTTGGCGAGCAGGGCCGACTGGAGGTTTTCCAGCTCGTTACGGTAGTCCGGCGACTTGTCAAGGCCCTTTTTCATGGCCTCCTGGCGCAGAAGTTCGGTCAGGACCACACGGTCGCGGGCAGCCTGGCGCAATTGCGGGCTGTCTGGCTGGCCCTGGGCCGTCATTTGCTTGACAGCGCTGTCAATGCGGGCCTGGGGAATGAAGGTGCCATTGATCTGGAGGCCCTGGGCTGCGAATGCCGGTGCGGCCAGTGAGGCAGCCAGAAGGCTTAGCGTAAGAAATTTGCGCATGTTGTATGGGTAATAGTTGGCGGAAGAAAAGCGCCGCTTGGATCGGGCGGCGCTGCAACTGATGGCTGGTTACTGGATCTTGGCTTTGCCGCGCAGGTCGTTGAGCGCCTTTTCAACAGCCGCACCCTGCATCTGGCGCGACAGCTGCGGCTTCACTTCATCAAACTGCGGCACCTTGGCATCACGCACGTTTTCCACCTTGAAAATGTGCCAGCCCAGATCGGACTTGAACGGCTGCTGGGTGTACTGGCCCTTGCCCAGCGGCTTGAGCGTATCGGCCAGCGGCTTGGCCATCACGCCCAGGTTGCCCCAGCCCATGTCGCCACCGTTTTGCTTGGCAGCCGGGTCTTTGGATTTCTGTTTGGCGATCGCCTCGAAATTACCGCCCTTCTTGAGCTGGGCAATCACGGCATTGGCTTCGGCTTCGGAGCCGACGATGATCTGGCGGGCCTGCACTTCCTTCTGTCCCGACAGGGCCGACTTGAGCTTGTCGTATTCGGCGCGCACCTGGGCATCGCTGACCGGGTTCTGCTTGGCCAGATCGTCTATCAGGGCCTGCTGCAACAGATCGTCACGCACGGCATCCATGCGTTCCTTGAACTGCGAAGTCTTGTCGAGACCACGACGGGCGCTTTCCTGCAGGATGACCTGACGGTTGATCAGCTGTTGCTTGACTTCGTTGCGCAGTTCCGGTGTGTCCTTGATGCGGCCACCGCCCGAGCGCACGATGGCGCTGACAGCGCTGTCAAGTTCGTTTTGCTGGATGGCGGTGCCGTTTACCACGGCCACCGGTGCAGCCTGGGCAATACCGGCAGTGGCGAGGGCAAAAGTCAGGGCGGTTACGGTATGACGGATACGCATGGATCAATTCTCCGGTAAATACGGCATTAACGCTCGGAAGGCGCAACGGCCTTCAGCGACAGCGCGTGAATCTGTTGGGGTATGAGGTCCGCAACAAGGGCGTTGACCAGGCGGTGTCGCTCGATCAGGCGCAATCCCTCGAAATGCGGACTGACAATGGTCAGTTCGTAATGACCTCCGCCGGTATTGCCGGCATGGTCGGCATGAAGGGCGGAATGGTCGTTGAGCATCAGTTCGCTGGCTGCGAGCGGCGCCAAGCGTTCAATGATAAGTTGGTCAAAGCTCATGCCGGAAATACTTTGCGGAACGGACGAACGTCAACCCGGGCGTATACACCAGCTGCCACATAGGGATCGGCAGCTGCCCATGCCTGTGCGTCGGCCAGACTGTCGAACTCGGCAATGATGATGCTGCCGGAAAAACCGGCTGGTCCGGGGTCCAGGCTGTCAATCGCCGGGCAGGGACCGGCCACCAGCAAGCGGCCGGCATCCTGAAGGGCGGAAAGCCGGGCCAGATGTTCCGGGCGGGCTGCCAGTCGGCTGGTGAGCGAATCCGGCTGGTCCTCGCCGGAAATGACATAAAGCATCTAGTTTTTTTCCTGGATATAGCGGGACAGCACCATGCCCTGGGCCAGCACAAAGACCAGCATCAATCCCATGCCGCCAAAGAGCTTGAAGTTGACCCAGACTGCCTCGCTGAAATTGAATGCGACAAACAGGTTCAGCGCTCCCATGAATGCAAAAAAGCCGGACCACGCAAAAGTCAGCTTTGCCCACAGGCGCTCAGGCAGTTCAATCTGCTTGCCCATCATCGCCTTGATCGGATTTTTGCGAAAGGCCAGATCGCTGATCAGGAAGCCGGCACCCAGCAGCCAGTACAGAACGGTCGGCTTCCACATGATGAAACGCTTGTCATGCAGCACAAGTGTCAGTCCACCGAGCACCAGGATCAGGGCCAGCGACACCCATTGCATGGGCTCGACCTTGCGGTGCTTGAACCAGCTGATGCCTACCTGTGCTGCCGTGCTGACGATGGCGACACCCGTGGCAAGATAGATATTGCCGGTAAGGGAATAGGCCGCGAAAAACAGGAGAACGGGCAGGAGATCGGAAAGAAATTTCATGTGCTCGATTATGCAGAGGGGAAAGGCGCGCGGCAACCTGCGTTGCAGCACAAAAGGGAGGACTGTGCGCAAACCGGCTTAGAGCCTGCTTAGCAGAGTGCAGGGCAGAGTCTGCCCTGCACCGGCAGAAGCTACATCGGAGCCCGGGTAAAAGACATGCTGGCCGTTCCGCTGGACAGGGTCATGGCATTCTGCCCCGAACGAAGAATGGCCGGGCTGGATTCAAAAAAACCGACCAGGGCATTTTCCGCTGCGGCTTCATGCGTCTGGCAGCCCAGTTCGGTGCGCATCAGGGAACCCGTAACCAGCCGGCCATCCTGCATGCCGACCGGCCCGCCGAATTTGACGCAGGGCGTGGTCGCATACAGCTGGCCGTCCAGGATCATCAGGGTCAGTCCGTCCGGCCCGCTCCATTTGCCTTGAGGCAGAGGCGAAGCCACTTGGCCACCCGGGGTTGCACAAGCCGTGACGAGCAGCGAAGTCGCTGCAGCCAGCATCAGGGAAGACAGCTTGAACATGTTTCTCTCCATGTATCAGGTTGAAACAGCCTTTAATCCTAGCCCTTCGTCATCCGGCTTGCAGCATGATGCCGTGGTTACGGATTGACGACTTCGCTTTCGATGATCTGGTCCAGTATCCAGCGGCGGTCCGGCGCATCCGCAGCCGGCTGAGCCACCGGCACTTCACGGATGCGCAGGCGATAGGCAATGCCGGGTTCTGGCTTGAACCCCTCGATTTCACCGTAGTGCAGCTCCCAGGGACGGTTTTTGTCGGTACGCACCTGCAGGCAATCCATCTTGCCCACACCCGAACAAGCACGACGTTCGGCTGCAACGTAGACAAAAATGATCTTGCCTCCCGTCACGACAGGGCGGGAACTAAAGCTCTGCTCATTCAGCCGCAATTCTCCTTCCTTCAGCGTGATGGCCGGGCGCGATTGCAGCAACTGCTTGAGGGAGTCTTCCCGCTGCATGAGCTGCGGCTCGCACATCATCATGGTACTGGCCAGACGTTCGACAACCAGATGGCCATTTTCGATCCGGGCCGGACCGAACAGCTGGTTGCAGCCTGCCGAAGCAGAAATCTGCCCGTCCTGCAATTGCAGGACGATTGGCTCAAGATTTCCGGCCGGGCGGTTTTCAACCCACTTGCCCTGAAGCGCTTCAACCGAAGAAGGCGCAGAAGCACAGGCAGCCAGGGAAGCCGTGGCGCACAAGGCCAGGAAATGTGATCTGTTCATGAAATCTCCTTAAAAATCAGCACGGAGTTCAATCGGCATGTCAACAATGCCCATAGGGTGAAAAACCATGCTGCTGTTTGCTGAATCGAATCCGGAAAAAACCGGCTCCAGTTGAAGAGCTTTGGCAAGCGTCCATGCTTTGCCCTATGCACGAGTCTTAAAGTAACATTCGCAATTATTTCTATATGGCATGCCGAAATATGTCTGCTGCTTCAGAAAAGGAAGTTATCCTGCCTGCTGATGACCTGATCATCACCAAGACAGATGGACGTGGACAAATCACGTACGCAAACCGCACATTCATGCGAATTACCGGATTTGACGAAATATCCGTATTGGGCAAGCCGCACAATATTATTCGCCACCCGGATATGCCTCGCGGAGTATTCCGGCTGATGTGGAAAACCCTGGCCAGCCAGCGCGAATTTTTTGGATTCGTCAAAAATTATACGGTGGATGGCGGATTCTACTGGGTATTTGCCAATGTGACGCCTGACATGGGGGCTGATGGCAAGCTGAAAGGTTATTTTTCGGTAAGGCGTAGCGCTCCCCGTGCCGCTGTGGAAACGATCAGCCGCCTGTACGCCGGCATGCGTGAAGTCGAAGCCCGGCACGGCAAAGCAGAAGCACCGGACAGCAGCTGCCAGTGGCTTCAAGACGAACTGTCCCGTCAGGGCGCAGAAAGCTACGAACAGTTCGTCATTGAACTGAACCGCCGCCAGCCGGCCTCCACCCTTGCCTTGTCGTAGGTTGTCATGACTTCCCAACGCCGTCCCCCGTTCCTGAATACCCAGCTGAAATTCGTACTGATCGGTTTCAACCTGCTGTTTGTCCTGATGGCCGGACTCCAGTTTGCGCTCCCCGACCTGGCGGGCTGGATCATGCTGGCCCTGCTGGTCCTGTCAGCATTCGCATCCTGGTATGTCTGGCAGCATTCGCAGCGCGCATTCAAGGTTCTCAACGTCCTGACCGAACTTCTGGGTCGCGCCTGTGCCGGAGAACTCCATCATCGCGCCACCAAGACCGCCAACCTGGGCGAAGTAGGGCGGGTGGCATGGGAGCTGAACGATTTTCTTGACCTTGTCGAAACCTACTTCAAGGAAATCAACACCTGCTTCCAGCGGGTCAGCAACAACGATTTCAGCCGTCGTCCCATCGCAGTCGGCATGCCCGGCATTCTGGCGCGCTCGATGGGCGCAGTGAACACGGCCATCAAGGCCATGGGTGAAAACGATGCCTTCGTACGCCACAACCGCCTGAGCGCCAACCTACACCGCCTGAACACCGAACACCTGCGCAGCAACCTGTTGTCAAACCAGCAGGACCTGCGTCACATCAGCGACGACATGGAGCAGGTCTCCGGCATTGCCGAAACCAATGCCGCCAGCGCCCACCAGAGCCTTGCCAATGCTGCACAGATCGGTACCCAGCTTGACAGGATCGTCAGCAGCGTCGACTCGGTCAACGGCGCAGCCGAATCCCTGCATTCAGCCTGGACCGGCATCGAAACCGCCCTGCACGACATCGCCTCGATTGCCGACCAGACCAACCTGCTGGCACTCAATGCTGCCATCGAGGCGGCCCGGGCCGGTGAAGCCGGTCGCGGTTTTGCCGTGGTGGCTGACGAGGTGCGCAAACTGGCTGAACGCAGCAAGACCACGGCCGACCAGGTCCAGCAGGTGCTGGGCACACTTTCAAGCCGCATCGGCGAAATGGTGGACAAATCTGCCGACAGCGGCCTGGCAGCCAGTGAAGTCCGCCGTTCGGTCGACACGTTCCGCAACGATTTTGAAACGCTCCGCTCCACTTCGGACGAAGTGATTGCCTGTGTCGACCGGGTGCGCGACAAGGCCATGACTTCACTGATCAAGGTCGACCACATCGTCTTCAAGCAGTCTGCCTACCATGCCCTGGGCGACCATCAGCTTTCCAGCAGCGTCGAATGGCAGTGCGACACCGGTTGTGAACTGGGTCAGTGGTATCGCGGGCCAGGCCAGGAGAGCTTCGGCAAGCAGCCGACCTATCGCGAACTGGCACCGGTGCACGAGCAGGTCCACCAGTACGCCGCACAAGCGCTGGATCTGGCTTCCGGTGGCGTGGGGCAGACGGATACGGCCGAGGCCGAGATCGTTGCCAGAATGCAGAAACTCGAACAGGCCAGCGAATCTGTCCTGGCATTGCTTGACCGCATGGTGGAAGAAAAGCACAGCAGCCGGCAGGCTGCCCGCGAGGCCACCCACGCCTGATTTGAGCCAGCGCAAGCCCAGTGCGGGCTGCCGGCTTGGACAGGAGGCAGATCACCCCCATAATGATCCGGTCAAGTACCGGGGCCGAAGCCGTGATCAAGCCGCTGCGAGTGACCTCGCTCAACATCCACAAAGGCATGAGTCCGCTTAACCGCAAGGTAAACTTGGTCGGCATTGCCAATGAACTGGAAGGGCTGGATGCCGACCTGCTTTTTTTGCAGGAAGTTCAGGGGCGGCATAGCCTGCGCGCACGCCACAAGGCCGGTTATCTGGATATTCCCCAGCATGACTACATTGCCGGCCGGCTGGACCGCCATGCCGTATACGGACTCAATGCCGGCTATGGTTACGGCCATCACGGCAACGCCATTCTCACCCGCTTTCCGATCCGCCAGTGGTGCAATCTCGACCTGTCGGTCAACCGGCTGGAAAGCCGGGGAGTCCTGCACTGCGACATCAAGTTGCCCGGCTGGCCGTGCGAAGTCACGGCCCTGTGCATTCACCTCAACCTGTTCGGACATGACCGGCGCAAGCAGATGGAGCAACTGTCACGTTATATCGAGCGGGCAGTCCCCCGGGGCAACGGCCTGATCCTCGCCGGAGACTTCAACGACTGGCGGCGACGGGCCAATCACGAATTTGCCGACGAACTGGGATTGCAGGAAGTGCATGAGGCCGTTCATGGCCGGCATGGCAAGAGCTTCCCGGCCCGTCTGCCGATCCTGACGCTTGACCGCATCTACGTGCGCGGCCTGCAGATTGTCGGCGCCGAAGTATTGCGCGGCGCCCCGTGGGCCACGCTGTCTGACCACCTGCCGCTGTCGGCTGAACTGATCCCCGAACACGCATGAGACATTTTGTCGCCGGCAACCGCGTAACCTTGCTGACGACGGGCGCCGAATTCTTCCCCGCACTCCTGGCCGACATCCAGACCGCCCGCCAGGAAATCCTGCTGGAAACCTACATTTTCCGCATCGACGTTTCTACCGAGCCCATCGTTCTGGCCCTGATTGCCGCCGCAGAACGAGGCGTCAGCGTGCGGATACTGGTCGACGGCTTTGGCTCGCGCGACTTTCCTGCCGACTGGATCGAGCGCCTGCGGGCAGCCGGAGTGGATTTCCGCTTCTTCCGGCTGGCCCGGCACTGGATCATTCCGCGCCGCAACCGTTTGCGGCGCCTGCACCGCAAGCTGGCGGTCATCGACGGACGCCAGGCTTACGCCGGCGGGATCAACCTGCACGACGATTGTGACAATGCCTTGCCCGGCTATGCTCCGCGTTACGATTACGCGGTCCGGGTAGAAGGGCCGCTGGTGGATGCGGTCAGCCTTACGATGCGCAAGCTGTGGCGACAACTGGCTGCCTTGCACGGCGACGGCTGGCCGGTATTGGCCGGGCCGCGCAGCAACCCCAGGCCTGTCGGCGTCATGGCGGCCAGACTGGTGGTACGCGACAACCTGCGCCATCGCCTGTCCATCGAAAACGAATACCTGCGTCAGTGCCATCTGGCACGCCATGAAATCCTGATCGCCAATGCCTATTTCCTGCCCGGCATCAGGCTGCGGCGCGCCATGATCCAGGCCGTTGAGCGCGGTGTCCGGGTACGCCTGTTGCTGCAAGGACGACCGGATCACCCGGTCATGCAGTGGGCCACCCGCAGCCTGTACGGACAGTTCTTGCGGGCCGGCATCGAAATCCACGAATACCGGGCCGGACACATGCACGCCAAAGTTGCCGTAGTCGACACCCGCTGGGCTACGGTAGGCTCCAGCAACATCGACCCTTTCAGCCTTGGCCTGGCTCGCGAGGCCAATGTGGTGGTGGACCACTACCCGTTTGCCCGCGAATTGCAGTCGAGCATCCTCAAGCGGCTCCGGGAGGACAGCCTGCGCATCCTGCCCCAGATGGTGGTCCGGGCACGCTGGTGGGAAAAATGGATTGCATGGACCTGCTATGGCATTGCGCGCTTTGCAATCAACCTGGCCGGTCTGGGCGAGTATTACAGCAAGGAATGACCTTCAGTCACCAGAGGGTGCCAACAGTATTGGCTTTGTGGTTTCGTTTGCGCTTTTTACAGCCTGCAAATGACATGAGACCTGCTTGGCGATACGTGATGAATGTGCATTGAACACTTGCTGCCCGGCAAGCCCACAGACAAGTGCCGTCGATAACCGTCTGTTTGTGGAGACTGTGCTCTGGAGTGTCCGTCCGGACATGATTTGCCCCGTGAATTTGGCAATGGGTCTTCGGTCCATGTCCGCTTTTCCCGACGGGCAACCCATGGTGTCTGGCACCGAATGACTGAAGACATGCAGGTTCAGGCTGATCAGGAAGAATCCTTCATTTGATCCGGTTCATGGCTGTCGCCCCTGAGTGAATCCGGACGAACACACGAACCAAAAGGCCCCTCGCAGGAGAGGGGCCTTGCTGTCCGGATGCCGGCAAAGCGTTATTCCAGATTCTGGATCTGTTCCCGCATCTGTTCGATCAGCACCTTCAGCTCAACCGAAGCCTGTGTCGTGGCCGGAGATACCGATTTCGACCCCAGGGTATTGGCTTCCCGGTTCAGCTCCTGCATCAGGAAATCAAGCCGCTTGCCAACGATGCCCCCGCGTTCGACCACCCGGCGTACTTCGCTGACGTGAGTGGACAAGCGCTCCAGCTCTTCATCGATATCGACTTTCTGGGCAAACAGGGCAAATTCCTGCTTGATCCGGTCCTCGTCAACACTGCCCAGCGCCTCGCGCAGACGGCTGCCGAGCTTTTCGCGCCACGCGGCCAGCACTTCCGGCATGTGCGGCCGGACGCGGGCAACGATGGCTTCGATCTGCTGCAAGCGGTCCAGCAATACCTGCGCCAGTTTTTCGCCTTCACGGGCACGGGTGGCATTGAAATCGGCCAGCAGGGCCGGCAGGGCATCCAGCACGCGCTGCTGCATGGCTTCCGGGCTGATGCCGTCACCGACCAGCATGCCGGGCCAGCGCAAAAGCTCCCCCGTCGACAGGTCCTTGGTACCGGGAACCCGGGCCTTCAGTGTGCCGACCACGGCCAGCAGGCGCTCCAGCAGTTCGGCATTGAGCTCAAGGCTGGGGACAGCAGAACCGGTCTGGTTGATGCTGATCCGGCATTCGACCTTGCCACGACCGATGCGGGCCGCAATCTGTTCACGCAGTTGTGGATCAAGGATGCGAAGCTCTTCCGGCAGGCGCAGCTGCAAGTCCAGAAAACGGTGGTTGACGGCGCGAAGTTCCAGCGTGAGCTGGCCGCCGGGAATGTCGCAGATGGCTGCGGCGAATCCGGTCATGCTGAGGATCATGAGTTTCTCCTGAAAACAATCGTGACCGACAGCCGGCTGTTACGTATTACCGGTATACGGCTGTCTTGCGCTGGACTATACCACCCGAGGCCATCGCTCACCGGGATGGTGGTTTCATATATGTTAATTTTCTTATTTTTATGCGACACTACTTTCGTAAATGCGACGTTTGCACTTGAGTCTGCGACGTGTCGTAACGAAAATCCGACCGTTTCCTGTTCTGTGCACTGCAGGACGCAAGCTCAGTCATCCAGAGTGACAGCGCCGGCGTAGCCGGCGTTCGTATTTTCTGGCGTACTGATCTATCAACAAATTCGGAATGTCACGATGCGGGCGCAGGCAGGTCACTTGTCGCCCGCTTGGTTTTTGTGGGGGCTACATGCCTAAAATCGTTGTGGTCGGCAGCATCAACATGGATCTGGTGGTGCTGACTTCCCGCTATCCCGAAATCGGCGAAACCCTGACGGGTGAAGGTTTCATGACCTTTGCCGGTGGCAAGGGAGCCAATCAGGCTGTAGCGGCCTCCCGTCTGGGGAGTTCGGTCGTCATGCTGGGCTGTGTCGGCAACGATGCCTTCGGGCGCGAGCTGTCAGCCAGGCTGCTGAACGAAGGCGTCGATACCGCCTGGGTGGATGTCATCGAAGAAGTGGAAACCGGTGTTGCAGCCATTACCGTTGCCGGCGGCGACAATGCCATCGTCGTCATTCCGGGGGCCAATCATCGCCTGTCGGAAGCGCATGTCCAAGCAGCCGAACGGGTCATCCGTGATGCCGACGTCGTGCTCTCGCAGCTCGAGGTTCCCATGCCGACAGTGCTGGCGGCCGCGCGCATGGCCAGGAAACACGGCAAGCCGTTCATCCTCAATCCGGCTCCGGCCCAGAAACTGCCGGGTGAACTGCTGGACCTCGTGACCCTGATTACGCCCAACGAATTCGAGCTGGCCACCGCACTGGGCTGCAAGGGCGCGGACTACACCGAACTCCTCGACTTCCTGCCCGGACGCGTGGCCATGACCCGTGGCGCGCACGGTGCTTTTTATTCGTGCAGCAGCGGCACCCTCCATCACCAGCCGAGCTTTGCCGTGGAAGTCGTGGATACCACCGGTGCCGGCGATACCTTCAATGCGGCACTGGCTACGTTCTGGCATCTGGGGCTGGCAGAAGCCATCCGCCGTGCCTGCGCTGCCGCGGCCCTGTCCGTGACCCGCCTGGGCGCGCAGGGCGGCATGCCCACCTTGTCCGAGCTGGACGATTTTCTTGCCCGACAGGCCTGAATGATGAAAAAAAACGGAATCCTCAATGCCCCGCTGTCGCGGGTGATCGCCGAACTGGGCCATACCGATTACATCGTGATCGCTGACTGCGGCCTGCCCATTCCGCCTGGTGTCGAGCGCATCGACCTGGCACTCAAGCCGGGCCTGCCTGCGTTTCTGGACACACTGGAGCTGGTACTGGCCGACATGCAGGTCGAGCGGGCGGTTTTTGCCAATGAAATCAGCCAGCACAACCCGGTGATCGAGCATGCCGCCACATCCATGCTGGACGGCAAGCCCATCGGGCATGTGCCGCACGCCGAATTCAAACAGCTCAGCCGCGGTGCCCGGGCCGTCGTCCGGACCGGCGAAGCATCACCGTATGCAAACGTGATCCTGTACTCCGGCGTGATCTTCTGAGGAGCCTGAGTGGACACGCTTGTTGAAATGCAGGGGATCTGCAAGTCGTTCGGACCGGTATCGGTCCTGCGCGACGTGTCGTTCTGCCTCAAGGCCGGAGAAATCCACGCCCTGATGGGAGAGAACGGTGCCGGCAAATCCACCCTGATGAAAGTCCTGACCGGCATTTATCCGTCAGATGCCGGAGAGATCCGGGTGCAGGGCCGGAGTGTCGACATCCGCGGCCCCAAACATGCAGAAATGCTGGGCATTGCCATCATTCACCAGGAACTCAACCTGATTCCCGAACTGAGTGTGGCTGACAACATGTTCCTCGGGCGCGAGCTGACCATCGGCCGCACCGGCATCCTGCGCCACCGCGAAATGCGCCGGTGGACCCGGGAATACCTCGCACGCCTGAACGTGCTGGACATCGACCCGGACTGTGAAGCCGGCAGCCTGTCGATCGGGCAGCAGCAAATGGTGGAAATCGCCCGCGCACTGTCACTGGATGCCCGGGTGCTGATCATGGACGAGCCGACAGCCGCCCTCACCGAGCGTGAAATCGAAGCCCTGTTCCGGCTGATACGCGAACTGCGGGCCGCCGGAGTCGGCATCGTGTATGTCTCGCACCGCATGGAAGAAATCTTTGCCCTGTGCGACCAGATTTCCGTGCTGCGTGACGGCAACTTCGTCGGGACTTCCCGGATTGCCGAAACCGATCTGGACGAAGTGGTCCAGATGATGGTCGGTCGTGAAATCGGCGAGCGCTTTCCCAAGCGGACGACCCGGCCGGGCGAGGAACGCCTGCGGGTGGAAAACCTGGCCGACAGCCGTGCCGTCATCAAGGACATCGGCTTCAGCGTGCGAGCCGGAGAAGTGCTGGGCATTGCCGGCCTGATGGGCTCGGGACGGACGGAAATCGTCAAGACCCTGTTCGGACTCGAGAAAAAAGCCAGTGGCCGGGTGTTCCTGAACGGCAAGCCGCTGACCATCAGCAAACCTGCCGACGCCATCAGCGCCGGCATTGGCTTCGTCACCGAAGACCGCAAGCATGAAGGTCTGGTGCTGGGGCTGTCGGTACGGGAAAACATGACCCTGACCCATTTGCAGGGCTTTTCGCGTGCCGGCGTGATCGTTTCCGGCCGCGAGCGCGGGTTTGTCGACGGTATGATCGGCCGCCTGAAAATCCGTACCCGCGACTGCGACCTTGAAGTCAAGTCGCTGTCCGGCGGCAACCAGCAAAAAGTGGTGCTGGCCAAATGGCTGGCCATCAAGCCGCGCGTGCTGATCCTGGACGAGCCGACCCGCGGCGTCGACATCGGCGGCAAGGCCGAGATCTATCACATCATCAACCAACTCGCCTGTGACGGCGTGGCCGTCATCATGATTTCCTCGGAACTGCCGGAGGTGCTGTCGATGTCCGACCGCATCCTCGTCATGCATGAGGGCCGGATTGCGGCTGAAGTGGATGCAGCCACCGCAACCCAGGAATCCATCATGCACGCCGCCACCGGAGGATGCTAAGTGCTCACCGAACACAACAAGAACGTATTGCAAAAACTGGCGCCGCTGATTGCGCTGGTCCTGATCAGCATTGTGCTGACTTTCCTGTCTCCGGACTTCCTGACGCTCAACAACATCCTGAACGTCATGCGCCAGGTTTCGATCAACGCCCTGATCGCCTTTGGCATGACCTTCGTGATCCTGACCGGGGGCATTGACCTGTCGGTCGGCTCCATCCTGGCGCTTTCCAGCGTGCTGATTGCCGGCTGGATCACCGCCGGCATGGATCCGGTGCTGGCCACCCTGCTGGGCATCGGTGTCGGTGGCGTGATGGGGCTGATCAACGGCGTGGTGATCTACCAGGGGCGGGTCGCTCCGTTCATTGCCACGCTGGCGACCATGACCATTTTCCGCGGACTGGCACTGGTCGTGACCGATGGCCGTCCGGTCACCGGCTTGCACAGTGACTTTTTCTCCATGCTCGGCGGGGGATACGTGGCCTCGCTGGTCCCGGTGCCGGTGATATGGATGCTGGTGGCGTTTGCCGTGCTGTGGTTCGTGCTGCGCAAGACCACGTTCGGGCGCCATGTGTACGCCATTGGCGGCAATGAAGAAGCCAGCCTGATCTCCGGCGTGCGCGTCAGCCAGATCAAGCCCGCAGTCTATGCCCTGTCGGGTGCCCTGTCGGCCATGGCCGGGGTGATCCTGACCTCCCGCCTGAATTCGGCCCAGCCCAATGCCGGTTCAGGCTACGAGCTGGATGCCATCGCTGCCGTCGTACTCGGCGGAACTTCGCTCGCCGGCGGCCGCGGCTGGATTGTCGGCACGCTGATCGGCGCCTTGCTGATCGGGGTGCTCAACAACGGCCTGAACCTGCTGGGTGTGTCGTCGTTCTACCAGCAGGTCATCAAGGGCGCAGTCATCCTGCTGGCAGTCCTGCTGGACCGCCGCCACAAGTAAGCGCGCGTTTTTTTCACCTGCCGGCAGGCTTGATCCCGCTCCTGCCGGTGGTTTTACTCCTGCACATGCCTAGGAAGAAGCAATGAGCAAACTGATGAAATCCCTGATGGCCGGCGCGTTGGTATTCGCGGTGGCGGCCTGCTCCAAGCAGGGTCCGGAAACCGCCCAGGCACCGGACGCCGGAACGGATGGCGGCAAGCCGGCCATTGGTCTGGCCGTTTCCACGCAGTCCAACCCGTTCTTTGTCACGCTCAAGAAGGGTGCAGAGGAAGAAGCCCAGAAGCAGGGGCTGACCCTGATTACGGTGGATGCCCAGGACGATCCGGCCAAGCAGATTGCCAGCATCGAAGACCTGATCCAGAAAAAGGTGAAAGTCATCCTGGTCAACCCGACCGATTCTGATGCCGTGGTGGGTGCAGTGAAGGCGGCCAACACAGCCGGAATCCCGGTGGTGACGCTTGACCGCTCGGTCAACGGTGGCGAGGTAGCCAGCCATGTGGCCAGCGATAACGTCGCGGGCGGCAAGATGGCTGCGGAATACCTGCTGGAAAAGATTGGCAACCAGGGTGATGTGGTGGAGCTGGAAGGCATTCCGGGGGCCAGTGCAGCACGCGAGCGTGGCCAGGGCTTCCATGACGTGATCGACCAGGCCAAGGACGTGAAGGTTGTGGGTCGCCAGCCGGCGGACTTCGACCGTGCCAAGGGACTGTCGGTGATGGAAAACATCCTGCAAGCCAACAAGAACGTCAAGGGTGTGTTTGCCCACAATGACGAAATGGCGCTGGGTGCTGTTCAGGCTCTGGAAGCGGCCGGCATGAAGGACGTGACGGTGGTGGGCTTTGATGCGACGGATGATGCGGTCAATGCGGTCAAGGCCGGCAAGATGAGCGCCACAGTGGCACAAAAGCCGAAACTGATCGGCAAGACGGCAGTGGATGCCGCCAAAAAGATCATCGACGGTCAACCGGTGGACAAATCCCTGCCGGTTCCGCTTGATCTGGTCAAGCAATGACAAACCGCTGAAAAGCAAAACCCGCAGCTCAGGCTGCGGGTTTTTTCATGCTTACGCCAGTGTTTCAGTGTTTGGCGGTCTGACACGGATCTTCATGTGATTTGCGCATGAAGTAACGGACACAGTAGATCGGGACGATAAATGCAATTGCGATCACGATCAGGCTCATGATGCCGACTTCCGAACTGAGCAATTCTTTCCAGAGTTCCATCTACGTGCTCCTTAGCAATAGTCAAGAATCCGTAAAGGCATTGTCATTTCGATTGATGGCGATTGGCTTGACGATAATCAAGCCAATCGTCATGAGACAATCTTGAAGCTGTTTAATTGCATTATTCCCACAAAATCAACAAGAAAAAAGGAGGCCAAAGCCTCCTTGTTGATTTTTGGTCCGGTCTGGATCAGGCAGCAAAACGCTCGGCAACCACGTTCCAGTCGACAAGCTTCCAGAAGTTTTCCAGATAGTTCGGGCGGCTGTTGCGATAGTCGATGTAATAGGCGTGTTCCCACACGTCACAGGTCAGCAACGGCGTTGCATCGGTTGTCAGCGGCGTAGCTGCATTGCTGGTGGAAACCAGATCCAGCGAGCCGTCGGCCTTCTTTACCAGCCAGGCCCAGCCAGAGCCGAAAGTGCCGGCAGCAACGGCGTTGAAGGCTTTCTTGAACTCTTCAAGGCTGCCCCACTTGGCATCGATGGCACTGGCCAGGGCGCCCGACGGCAAACGCGCTTCGCCACTGGCATTCGGTGCAAACCCGAACCAGAAGAAGGTGTGGTTCCAGGTCTGGGCTGCGTTGTTGAACACACCGCCGCTGGACTGCTTGACGATGGTTTCAAGCGGGGCGTTTTCGAATTCGGTGCCCTTGATCAGGTTGTTGAGGTTGGTGATATAGGTCTGGTGATGCTTGCCGTAGTGGTATTCCAGCGTTTCACGCGACATGAACGGAACCAGTGCATCAAGGGCGTACGGCAGTTCGGGCAGTTTGTGTTCCATGTAAGGATTCCTCTCGTATGGTGATTGCATAAGGACTGCAAGACTCGCATTGCCTCGATATTTCAGCAGCCCGGCAAGGCGCAAGTTTATCGAATCTCAACGGGCATGCCAATTCCGAGTAATTTAGTCGGAATTCAGACCGCAACAGGATTTATCGCCGTTCTCCCAGCAGGCCGGCAAAGAGACCGCAATACAGGATCTGCACCAGGTAAACAAAAACCCCCCCGCGCTGGCTTCCGAAAAAATCCGGGACTCCGGCCAATGGCAGCAACACCATGCCGATCAGCGTTCCCAGCAACAAGGCATACACCAGCGCCCGGGCATGAAGCGAACCGGGAACCAGCCGCTCGATGATCCAGACAAATCCCAGGGGCAGCACGACCAGCGCCAGAGCCAGATGCACCACGGTACCTGCCAGACTGGCCGGCGGCAGGCCCAGCAGACGGTTTACCAGCAGGGCAGGGCGGACGACATGCCCGATCACCAGCGGGGCTGCAAATCGCAAAAGCAGTTCCAGCACCAGTGTCGCCACAATGGCTCCGGCAATGCCGCGCCAGAATCGTGGCAAAGGGACAGAAGAAGAAACCTCAGAAGTCATGGCAGTGAGCGCTTTGCCTTGAAAGCCGTACAAGGATTTGGACAGGCAGGAACATGGACAGGTTTGCCGTGCTTTTGCCGGGCACCACAGTGCCACCACTATAGGCAATCGACTGCATGTTGAAGCGTACTTGTTGAAGGCGAAACACTATATGGCTTGCCTTTTCAGCGACATATCGAATACACCGGGCACACGTCTTTTCTCCGGAAAAAATGTCACTTGTAAACAAAACCGGATCAACCATACTGATCGCATTGTTGTTGGTCTTGAGTATGCATAATGGCTTTTTCGCAGCCGGCTGTTTTACTGGTTCATGGACTGGGCGGGACGACGTACGACTTGGGAGCGCTAGGCAAAACGCTGGAAAATGCCGGTTTTGTCACCCACTCTCCACTCCTGCCAGGGCATGGCAGCTTGCCCGCTGATTTGCTCAGGACTCACTGGCAGGACTGGGTTGAAGCCATCCGCCTCAGCTACCGCGAACTCAAGGCCAGGCATGGCGCAGTACATCTGGCCGGCGTGTGTCTGGGAGGATTGGTGGCACTCGAAGTCGCCCGGCTGGAGAAGCACGATGGCCGCCTGGCCCTCTATGCTCCTCCCATGTTTCTGGATGGCTGGAGCCTGCCGCGACTGACCTGGGCGCGGCATATCGTCTACCGCATTCCCGGGCTGGCCAGGCGCATGCGCGTACCGGAAAACGAGCCGTTCGGCATCAAGAACCCTCGTTTGCGCAAGATCATCCAGCAGCGTTTCGAGCGCGGAGATGGGTTCCATTACGCATATGTACCGCTGGCCTGTATTCGCGAAGTAGACCGCTTGCGTCGGCATCTCAGGCAAAGACTGGCTGAAATCTGCTGTCCGACACTGATCGTGCATGCAGATGAAGATGACATTACCAGTCCTCGCTCGGCGCATTACCTGATGAACCGGCTGGGTGGCTCGGTGGAGTTCATGCCGCTCACCGACAGTTACCACATGATCATGGTCGATAACGAACGCAATAAGGTGCTGGCACGCAGCCGGAGCTTTTTTGGTTCGAGCTGTAATCCGGCAATACCGGACCAGCCCTCCCCGGAAATGCGGGTTGCTGCGTAAAGACCTCTGGTACGACCGGCAGAAGAGAAGAATGACTCTCCGAGCCAAGAACCGGGTGTTAAGTCATGCCTTGTCAGGCAGCAAGCACCGTCAAAACCAGGGCATCGCTCTCAACTCCTTCCCCCTGCTGAAACGGTGTGCTACGACCGTGATGACCCATCCTCCGTCAGACAAACGATATGGGTTCTGTTTGTTGACTATAAACAAGGCTTCTTAATCAGTTTGTTTCTGAGTGCCTATACTCCTTGGCAGACCTGACGCACTTCATGTCCAAAATGGCACGAATACGAACACCATTGGCATGACCGGCATCATCTTCTTGAACAGAAAAGATTTTGCAGGCAGCCAATCATCACGCCTGGACAGTACGGACGCACTCCATTCAAAAGAAGTTACGGAAGCCACATGAACGAGGAGAGCAAGCCACAACGGCCATGGGCACTGGCCCTGGCTGCGATGGGCGTGGTGTACGGCGATATCGGCACCAGTCCGCTGTACGCCTTCAAGGCTGCATTTGCCGGGCATAACGGCTTTGTGCCAGACCAGTTGCACGTGCTGGCTGCCCTGTCGATGCTGTTCTGGTCCGTGCTGATCATCATCTCGCTCAAGTACATGTTGCTGGTACTGCGCTTCGACAACAATGGCGAGGGCGGAGCACTGGCCTTGGCCGCGCGCGTCCAGCAACTGGCAGGCCGGCACCGCCATCTGGCCGCGCTGGGACTGGGCCTCGGAATCCTGGGCGCCACGCTGTTTTTCGGCGATGCGATGATCACACCCGCCATTTCGGTACTGTCTGCCATCGAAGGGCTGAGTGTGGCGGCCCCGGCCATGTCACCGTTCATCCTGCCATTGACCCTGCTGATCCTGGTCGGGCTGTTTTCCATCCAGCGCTTTGGCACAGGCCGGGTCGGCCGCCTGTTCGGACCGGTCATGCTGGTCTGGTTTGCGGTACTGGCCTTGCTGGGTGTCTGGAGCATCGCCCAGACCCCCGTAGTCCTGCTGGCCTTGAGCCCCACGTTTGCGCTGGCATTTGCCCTGGATTCACCCGGATCGGCTTTCGTGTTGCTGTCCGCCGTATTTCTTGCCATGACCGGGGGAGAAGCCCTGTACGCCGACATGGGTCATTTCGGCCGCCGTCCCATCCGGCTGGCGTGGTTCAGCATGGTCTGGCCAGCATTGATGCTGAATTATTTCGGCCAGGGCGCATTCGTCCTGAGAACCCCTGCTGCGGTCAACCACCCGTTTTTTGAACTGGCCCCGGCCATGCTGCAATTGCCATTGGTCATTCTGGCGGCACTGGCAACTGTCATTGCTTCGCAAGCAACAATCGCCGGCGTGTTCTCCATGACGACCCAGGCAAGCCGTCTGGGATATTTGCCGCCGTTTGTCCTCAAATACACGTCAGCAACCGAGCGGGGGCAGATCTACCTGCCAGGCATCAACTGGTTACTGATGGTTGCCGTCATGGCACTGGTTCTGGGATTCCGGTCTTCAGGCTCACTGGCCTCGGCCTACGGGATTGCCGTATCAGGTGCCATGAACCTGACCACGCTCATGTCGATGCTGCTGGTCCTGTTGCTGTTCCAGGGGGCCCGGCGTACATGGCTGCTGCTGGCACTGCTGGCGCTGTGGTCATACGAGTTGCTGTTCCTCGGCTCCAACCTGGGCAAGTTTTTCAGCGGCGGCTGGTTGCCGCTTCTGGTTGCAGCACTGCTGTATGCACTGATGACCAGCTGGAAACGCGGAATGGATTCGATTGCCAACCAGCGCCGCACGGCTGCGCTGCCGTTGCAACGCTTTGTTGCCGATCCTCCAGACGTGATCCGTGTGCCGGGCACCGCCATTTACCTGAGTGGTCATTACGATACCTTGCCTGCCGTATTGCAGCAGAACCTCAAGCACTATCACTGCCTGCACCAGACACTGGTCATCCTGCATGTGGAAAGCCAGCCCATCCCCTTCGTAGCGGCTGACGAACACATCCGCATCGAACAACTTGCCGGGCGGTTCTGGCGAGTCCGCCTGCGCTACGGCTTCCGGGAAGAGCCGGACGTTCCTGCAAGCCTGATGCAAGACAAGGACATGCGAATTTTGCTGGAGGCCGGCGACGCCAGTTTCTTTCTGGGACGAGTGGCAGAAATGGAAAAACTGGCGGGCGTACCGATCTGGAGAAGAGCACTTTTCCATTGGCTGGCAAGACAAGGGCAGGGGCAAGCCGTGTTTTACCGCTTGCCGGCAGACAGGGTGGTCATTGTCGGCACACAGGCTGCCGTATGAAAACCAGTAGACCAGGTTAAGTTTTGCGACAGGAATATTCGATTTTTCCTGATCAATTTCTTTACAATAAAACCCATTGTCATTTGATCTGCATCATTTCACATGCTGTCTTGATTGCGGATTTATCAGCCGGGTTGGTTACGATTTATCTTCCCCACTCCCGGTAATCCTGCCATGAAATCCAGCCTGAACTTTTCTTCGCTAAAGTCAAAAATAACGGCGTTGAACATAACGATCATCATCGTTTTGTCCGTATCGCTTGCCAGCTTTAGCATTCTTGAAACAAAAAAACTGATCCTGGAATCCCTCAGATCAGAATTTCAGGCAACCGTCCAGGAAAAACGGGATCTGATCGAACTGTTTCTGGCTGAAAAATCAAGCCAGTTGACTGCCATTCAATCCCTTCCGGCAGATTCAGGCTCCACGCTTGAGTTGCTGAAAACCCAGGCTCGGGCTGGCGGTTTTTTGGCCGCATTTCTGGTCTACCCTGACAAGCAACACCTCTTTTCAGACGGATGGGTCGCTCCGGCAGATTTTGATTTCAACTCCCGGCCATGGTATGCAAATGCTCTTAAAAATGATGAAGTAAACATCAGTGAACCGTATGTCATTGCCAGTACAGGAAAAACAGGCATCACTCTGTCAAAAGGCCTGAAGCTGTCAGGAGGGCGCTTTGTGCTGGGTGCAGACGTCAACCTAGATACCATGCTGGAGCGACTGAGCAAATCCACCATTCGCGGAGGCGGCATTGTCTACGTCCTGCGCAAAAACGGCGATGTTATTGCCCACCCGAACAAAAAACTGAAAAACATTACTGAATCATCATCAGTCCTGACACCAGAAAGAATTGACCAGATTTCCAAAGAACAAGACCTGGTGGAAATCCAGCGGGATTCTGGAGAAACAGGTTATATATTCATGGAGCCCATTGCCGGAACCGATTGGGTTGTCGGTGTGTTTACTCCAAAAGATGTCATCCTGGCTCCGCTTTATGAAGAAACACGCAATATTGCCATCATTGTCCTTATCATCGGAGCAATAGCAGTACTGGTTACCACTCTGGTATTGAAAAAAACCATGGTGGGTGTCTCCATGCTTAGAGACGCCATGAAAAACATTGCTTCTGGCGATGCAGACCTTACCCATCGTCTGGTCCTGAATGGAAAGGATGAAATTGCCGAAGTGGCAGGTTATTTCAACCACTTCATTGACGGACTCCAGAATCTGGTCAAGGACCTCAAGGAACAATCTGACCGACTGGCCTCGGACATTCAGGTTGTAACTCAAAAAACCGGCGAACTATCTCTTGGCTCCACACAGATAAAAGACGCCTCGGCCTCCAATGCTGCGACGCTGGAGCAGATATCCGTCAGCATTTCCTCCATCTCCGATGGGGCGCATGAGACCGATGACAAGGTTCACGAAACCAGCAGTTGCCTTGACCGTTCCCTCAACGATGTCAACATGTTGCAGTCAAGCATCGACAACATTTCCAGTGTCATTCAGGACCTGGGGGAAATAGTCAACAAACTGGAAAGCCAGTCCAGCGACATTTCCAAGATTACCGGCATTATTGGCGAAATTGCTGACCAGACCAATCTGCTGGCCTTGAATGCCTCGATCGAAGCTGCCCGGGCTGGTGAGCATGGTCGTGGCTTTGCCGTTGTTGCAGACGAGGTCAGAAAACTGGCGGAAAGAACCGTCAATGCCACGGTGGAAATCAACGAAACCATCCAGTCGGTCAGGGAGGGTACGACAAAGGCTTCTCGTGACATGGAAAAAACCATTGTGGCGGTTGATGATGGTCGTGACAGAACCGGAAAGATCAAGGAAAACATTGATTTCATTCATTCAACCATGAATGAGCTGGTCAGAAAGATGACCGAGGTTTCCTTGTCTACCAACGAGCAAAAGGATGCAGGATTGCTGATTGCCCAAAGCACAGAAGAAATAAACCGGCAAATCGAGCAGAATGACTTCTCCATCCAGGAGATCAATGTAAAGCTTTCTGCCAGCTATCAGGCTTGCGACCAGATAAAGCGCAATTTCGACAAGTTCAAAGTCTGATTGCCAACAAAAAAGCAGGCCGGCCATGTAAAAGTGGCCGGTTTTTATTTGCTGGTTCATGAATCGGTATCAGTAAAAATTCACGGAATCATGGTCTTGCGGTTCATCATTACGGCAAGCCCGTCATCCCGGTCCTTGCTGGCCTCGCGGCCCTGCGCCAACAGGTGCGGTGATTTTTCCGGCAGCAAGTGATGTCGCAGACCTCCTGAAAGCCAACTTGTCCTGATCTGTCCCCCATCCTGTCCTGGACCGTCCTGCTGGCAGGATCAGCCTTGCGTCATAATGGCTGCATCCATCCACACATGAGGTTCCTGCCATGTCTGCCGCCCTGATCGTGATTGACGTACAGCAGTCCTTCCGGTTTCGTCCGTTCTGGAGTGAGCAGAACTTGCCGGCATTCCGCGAACACCTGCTGGCGCTGATTGCTGGTTGCCGGCAACTGGGTGTGCCGGTCGTGCATATCCTGCATGAAGGCAAGACCGGGCCGTTTGCGGCGGATTCCGGCCTGGTGCGGCTGATGGACTGGGTGCCTGCTGATGCCGATGCAACCTTTACCAAACACGTCCACAATGCCCTGACTGAAAGCGGCCTGCGCCCGTGGCTGGAGGCGCGCGGCATCCAGCAGCTGGTGCTGGCGGGCATCCGCACGGAGCAATGTTGCGAAACAACGGCCCGGGTGGCTGCCGACCTTGGCTACCAAGTGGATTTTGTCAGTGAAGCCATGCTGACCTTTGCCATGACCCATCCTCATTCCGGGCGCCATTACTCGGCGGCTGACCTGCGCGAAAGAACCGAGCTGGTACTGGCCGAACGGTTTGTCACCTTGCACTCGGTCGAAAGCAGTCTGGCTGCACTGGCTGCCACCCTCCCCCCCCCCCAGGAGGCCGGCCATGCCGCTGGCTGACCGTCTGGTGGCCCTGGTCATTGTGGCGGTATGGGGCTTCAACTTTGTCGTGATCAAATGGAGGGTGGCCGGTGTGCCACCGTTTCTGCTCGGTGCACTGCGGTTTGCCGTGGCAGCGGCCGTCGGCCTGTGGCTGGTCCATCGCCCGCAGATCGTCTGGCGGGATCTGGCGGTCTACGGCCTGACTGTCGGATTCGGCCAGTTCGCCTTCCTGTTTTCTGCCATCAAGGCCGGCATGCCGGCGTCTCTGGCGTCCATCGTGTTGCAGAGCCAGGCCTTTTTTACCCTGTTGCTGGGTTTTGCCTGGCTGGGCGAGCGGTTTGGCCGTGCGCAGCTGGCCGGGCTGGCGACGGGCAGTGCCGGACTGTTCCTGATCGGGCTGAGCAGCGGCAACAGTCTGCCGGCCACCGGTTTCGCCCTGACCGTGGCCGCAGCACTGTGCTGGGCCGTCTCCAACCTGGTCGTGCGCCGGATCGTGCGGCGTGGGGGCTCGCCGGACATGCTGGCACTGGTGGTGTATTCCAGTCTGGTACCCATCGTGCCGTTCTTGCTGATGTGGGCCTTGTTCGAGCAACCCACGACGGACTGGAGTGCCGTGCTGACGCTCAAAAGTGCTGCCGCAGTGGGCTATCTGGCGCTGGTGGCCACCCTGTTCGGCTACAGCCAGTGGAGCCGCCTGCTGTCCCGGCACTCGGCGAATGTGGTCGCACCGTACAGCCTGCTGGTACCGTTTTTTGGCGTACTGTCTGCCAGCCTGTTTCTGGGAGAAACACTGGACGGTTTGCAGGTACTGGGCGGTGTCTTGCTGGTAGCCGGGCTGGCCACAGGCAGTCCGGTCATCCGCCGGCTGTTCTGGCGCGGGCAAAAAGCATGACCGGAATTTTCTTTGTCCTGACGCCGAACTATCTGGTGCTGGATCATGCCGGCATGGCCGAGGCCATGCGCATTGCCATTGATGAGGGCGCAGCCTTGTCCCTGCACACGGTCGGGCCGGTCGCAGACTGTATCAACTCACTGGGACTGGTCAGCCGGCTTGATCCTCTGCCCGTGCGGATTCCGGAACAGGCCATGCTGGTACTGGTGGGCACGATGGACGAGGATCGTGACTATTCAACGCCCGCCGCCTTGCAGGTAATCGACTGGCTGCGGCAAGTCACACGGGCGGATACCCGGATCACCTGCATTTGTTCTGGCGCATTGCTGGCTGCCAGGGCCGGGTTGCTGGACGGCCATCGCTGCACCACCCATCACCGGCTGACCGACCGGCTGGCCCGACTGGCGCCATTGGCCCGGGTCGAAGAAAACCGCATTTTTGTCGAAGACGGCCGGGTGGCCACCTCGGCGGGCATTACTGCCGGCATTGATCTGGCCCTGTGGCTGATCGAGTCGCTGGCCGGCAGTGTGGTGGCGGCCCGGGTGGCACGTCGCATGGTGGTCTATGTCCGGCGCGACGGCAGCATGGCCCAGCAGTCTCCATGGATGGCTCACCGCAATCACCTGCACCCGGCCTTGCACAAGGCACAAGACCTGATTGCCGACAATCCGGCGCAGCGCTGGACGCTGGAGCAGCTGGCTGACCGCGTGCATGTCAGTGCGCGGCATCTGGCACGGCTCTTTCGCATCCATGCCGGGACCAGCCTGGTGGAATACCGGCACAGCCTGCAGATCGGAATCGCCCGCGCCTGTCTGGCCCGGGGCGCCACGGTTGCCGAAGCGTCGGAAACCGCAGGTTTTGCATCGGCACGGGATTTCCGGCGGGTCTGGCAGCAGCGGGAAGAGGGAACCCCCGCATCAGTCCGGCAACGCTGAGCCTCCAGAGGCTCCGGTGGTATTTGCGTAACCAGACCGGGAAGTACCGTCAGCCCTGCCGCGTGATGACTGGTTGGTGGTCTCTGTGAAACAGGACCGGGAGATACCATCAAATCCTCCCGGCTTTGTGCGAACCATTCCGAACCGTTACGGAAGCAAAAGCCCCGTAAACACCAGGTTTTACGGGGCTTGACAGGCTAATGCGAACTGCTACGAACTGTTTGATGGTGCCGGCGACCGGACTCGAACCGGTAAGCCTGTTGGCGGCAGATTTTAAGTCTGCTGTGTATACCAATTCCACCACGCCGGCAAAATACGGGAGCATTTCCGCATCACATGATGCGTTGAGAATGCTTCAGGACGGGCAGGGCGCGCATTGTAGCAAAAGACAGACCGCCCATGGGGACGAGTTGCCGGCTCAAGCGGCAACCCCGTGACCAGACCGGCAAGAGGTTCTAGAATCCATCCCCCGAAGCGGGCGCCACGCCCCAGCTGCCAGTGAAGTCTGCCATGTCCGAATACGATGATCTCCCCGCACCATCCGATGCCGAGCCCCTGACCGGGCTGCGGGTACCACCGCATTCTGCCGAGGCAGAACAGTCGGTGCTTGGCGGCTTGCTGCTCGACAATCACGCATGGGAAAAGATCGCCGACCTGATTGGCGAAGGGGATTTCTATCGCTACGACCACCGCCTGATCTGGCGGGCCATTGCCAAGCTGATCGACGGTGGCCGCCCGGCCGACGTGATTACCGTATCCGAACGGCTGGAAAGCACCAACGAACTCTCCGAAGTCGGCGGGCTGGCCTACCTCGCCACCCTGGCGCAGAACACTCCCAGTGCCGCCAACATCCGCCGCTATGGCGAAATCGTGCGCGAACGTTCGGTCATGCGGCAACTGGTGACGGTCGGCACCGAAATCGTCGAATCGGCCTTTCATCCCATGGGCCGCGATGCGGCCCAGCTGCTGGACGAAGCCGAAGGCAAGGTGTTCAAGATCGCCGAAAGCACGGCCAAATCCGAACAGGGCTTTCTGGCCATGCCGGAAATCCTCGCCGAAGTGACGGACAAGATCGATCTTCTCTACAGCCGCGACAATCCGGATGAAGTCACCGGCGTACCCACCGGCTTTATCGATCTGGACGAAAAGACCTCCGGCCTGCAACCGGGCGACCTGATCATCGTCGCCGGCCGCCCGTCGATGGGCAAAACGGCATTTTCGATGAACCTGGCCGAAAACGTCGCCATCCATACCGGCCTGCCGGTTGCCGTGTTTTCCATGGAAATGCCGGCAGCCCAGCTGGCCACCCGTATGCTGGGTTCGGTCGGCCGCCTGGACCAGCACAAGCTGCGGACCGGCCGCTTCAACGACGACGACTGGGACCGGTTCGGCAAGGCTGTCGGGGTGCTGGCCGAAACCAAGATCCACATTGATGAAACGCCGGGCCTGACCGCGCTGGAACTGCGTGCACGCACCCGCCGGCTGGCCCGCCAGTACGGCGGCAAGCTCGGTCTGGTCGTTATCGACTATTTGCAGCTGATGAGCGGCTCGGCGCATGCCACCCAGCAGAACCGTACGGCAGAAATCTCGGAAATCTCGCGCTCGCTCAAAAGCCTGGCGCGGGAACTCAGCGTTCCGGTCATCGCCCTGTCGCAGCTCAACCGCTCGGTCGAACAGCGCCCCAACAAGCGCCCGATGATGTCCGACCTGCGCGAATCCGGCGCCATCGAACAGGATGCCGACTTGATCATCTTCATGTACCGCGACGAGTACTACAACCCGGATTCCCCGGACAAGGGACTGGCCGAAGTCATTATCGGCAAGCACCGTAACGGGCCGACCGGCATTGTGCGCCTGACCTTCATGGGCCAGTTCTCGCGCTTTGAAAACGCTGCACCGGGGCAGGGCTGGGCAGCGGCCGAATAGACAAGGAAACCAGGCAATGGGCTACTTTCAACACCACGTATTTTTCTGTACCAACCAGCGTGAGGGCGGCAAGGACTGCTGCAACAACCGGGGTGCCTCGGAGCTGCTGGACTATGCCAAGGACCGGATCCGCGAACTGGGCCTGAAAGGCGCCGGTGGCGTGCGCGTGCAAAAAGCCGGCTGCCTCGACCGCTGTGATTACGGTCCGGTACTGGTCGTGTATCCGGACGAAACCTGGTACACCTACGTCGACCGCGACGATATCGACGAAATCATCAATGAACATCTCGTGCATGGCCGCCCGGTCGAACGGCTGCGCCTGCCGGAACAGGGCTGACCGCCATGCTGCTGTCTCCTCCCTCCATTACCGTTCCCGGCCCGGTCGGCGGACTGGATACGCTGGTGGTTTCGCCTGACGGCCCACCGCGCGGCGTGGCAGTGGTCTGCCATCCCAACCCGACCCAGGGCGGCACCCACGGCAACAAGGTGGTGCAGACCTGCGCCAAGGCGCTGGCCAGCCGCGGCTACGTGGCGTACTGCCCCAATCTGCGCGGCGTCGGCAAAAGCGATGGCGAGCATGACTACGGTCACGGCGAAGTGGACGACGTGCTGGCCGTGGCGGGCTTTGCCCAGGCACAGTTTCCCGGCGTGCCGCTGATCCTGGCCGGCTTTTCATTCGGCGGATTTGTGGCAGCGCACGCCCGCCAGCAGACCGAAGCGGATGGCCTGATCCTGATGGGACCGGCCGTTGGCCGTTATCCCGTCCCCATGCCGGCCGAAGTCCCGGCCGATACACTGGTCATCCACGGCGAAGAGGACGAAGTGATCGCCCTCTCGACCGTACTGGACTGGGCCCGGCCACAGTCGCTACCTGTGGTGGTGTTTCCCGGCACCACTCATTTCTTCCACGGCAAACTGGTCCCGCTCGGGCGCCTGATCGCACGGCACGTGGGCTGAGGACATGGTGGCGGGTGCCGGCGTGCTAGACTTCCGGCATCCGCGCAACATCGCGCTCCTCCTGCCTGATTCGCCATGCGACCAACCGATTCCCGCCTGTCTTATTCCCAGTCACAACTTGCAGACCTCTCCCGGCGCGTACTTGAACATGCCCGCGCCCTGGGGGCCACGCATGCTGAAACCGAAATCAGTGAGGGCGTCGGCCAGAACGTCAGCGTAAGGCTGGGCGAAGTGGAGACGCTGGAGTACAACCGTGACAAGGGTATGGGCGTGACGGTGTATCTCGGCCAGAAAAAAGGCCACGCCGCCAGTTCGGACCTGAGCGACGATGCCCTGCGCGACACCGTCGCCGCTGCGCTGGCGATTGCCGGGCATACGGCCAGTGACCCGGACGCCGGTCTGGCTGATCCGGCCTTGCAGGCCACGTCTTTCCCCGATCTGGACCTGTGCCACCCGTGGGCACTGTCGGTGGACGATGCCATCGAGCTGGCCCGCGAGACAGAAGCTGCTGCCCGTGCGGTCGATTCCCGCATCAACAATTCCGAAGGTGGCAGCGTTTCCAGCCACCTGTCGCAGTTCGTCTACGCCAACAGCCAGGGATTCTGCCAGGGCTATGCCTCGACCCGGCATTCATTGTCTGCGGCGGTCGTGGCCAGCGATGGCGAATCCATGCAGCGTGATTACTGGTACAGCAGCGCCCGGCATCCGGAAGACCTGCTGTCGGCTGCGGAAGTCGGCCGCATGGCCGGTGAACGGACCGTGCGCCGACTGGGCGGCCGACAGGCACCGACCGGTGTGTTTCCGGTGCTGTTTGATCCCATGATGGCTGCCGGTCTGATTGACCATTTCGTCTCGGCTGCCAGCGGCGGTGCGCTGTATCGCAAGGCCAGCTTCCTGGTCGACACTGCCGGCACGCAGGTTTTCAACCCGGTCATCACGCTGGAAGAGGATCCGTTCATTCTCCGCGGCATGGCTTCGGGCGCGTTTGACAACGAGGGCGTGGCCACCCGGGCACGTACCGTGGTGGAGCAGGGCGTGCTCACGGGGTATTTCCTGTCGAGCTACAGCGCCCGCAAACTGGGACTGGCCAGTACCGGCAATGCCGGCGGCAGCCACAACCTGACACTGGCCAGCACCGGACAGTCCTTTGACGAGCTGGTCCGCATGGTCGGGCGCGGGCTCCTGGTGACCGAACTGCTGGGACACGGCGTGAATACCGTCACCGGCGACTATTCGCGGGGTGCGGCCGGTTTCTGGATCGAAAACGGCGAAATTGCCTATCCGGTCGAGGAAATCACGATCGCAGCCAATCTCAAGGACCTGTATCGCGGCATGATCGCTGTGGGCACAGACCAGCAGGTCCGGGGCGGCAAGCGGACCGGCTCCGTGCTGGTCGAGCGCATGACCATTGCCGGTCAGTCCTGATGGCACGCCCCGCGTGGTGGGATGATGCCTGTGCCGGGCTGGCTGCCGCCGATCCGGTCATGGCGCGCCTGATTGCCAGCTGGCCGGATGCCGAGCTGGTCTCGCGGGGAGAGCCTTTTGAAACCCTGCTGCGGGCCATCGTCGGGCAGCAGATTTCGGTGCGGGCAGCCGATGCCGTCTGGAAACGCCTGAGCGCGGTCTTGTCCGGCCAGCCATCTCCGGAACGGGTGCTGGCCTTGCCGGAAGATGTACTGAGGTCGGCCGGGCTGTCCGCCCGCAAGGTGCTGTATGCCCGGGATCTGGCCGAGTGTTTTACTGATGGCCGGGTCAATCCGGCAGCCCATGCCGGACTGGACGATGAGGCGCTGATTGCCGAACTGGTGGCCGTGCGCGGCATTGGCCGCTGGACGGCCGAAATGTATCTGATATTCAACCAGTTGCGCCCGGACGTCTGGCCTGTGGACGACATCGGCCTGCAACGGGCGATGGCCCGGCATTATGCGCTGGAAGACCAAAAAGCATCCCTGACCCAATTGCGTGTCATGGGCGAGCGTTTCGCGCCGTGGCGTACCGTAGCGACCTGGTATTTGTGGCGCAGCCTTGATCCTCAGACCGTCCTGTACTGAGCAGATGATGGCTGCCTCAAACATCAGCATGTGTTAATTTACCAACCTCATTCTTTGACAGACTCATGGTGCATTCATTGTTTCAGCCTTCACTGCGAACCGGTTTTCTCCTGATTGCACTGGCCTGCGCCGGCGCCATGGGTTTTGCACTGTTTGCCCAGTACTACATGGATCTGGAGCCGTGTCCGCTGTGCGTGTTCCAGCGTGTTGCCGTGATCATGACAGGGCTGCTGGCCCTGCTGGGAGCACTGTTGTCACCGCGTTCGGCTGGGGGCAGGGGACTGATGGCCGGCCTGACCGGTCTGGCTTCGCTTTCCGGCGCCGGAGTGGCGGCCTGGCAGGTGCGCTTGCAGAACCTGCCGGCCGACCAGGTACCGGCATGCGGCCCGGGACTGGATTACATGCTGGAAACCATGCCGTTCACCGACATGCTGGCCAAGGTATTCAAGGGCAGCGGTGAATGTGCGGAAGTAAGCTGGACCTTGCTTGGCCTTTCGTTGCCGGCCTGGTCACTGGTGTTTTTGATCGGCATCACCGTGTTTGCTGCCTGGCTGGCACGGATGCCGCGTCGCTGATTGTTGTCACTGCCAGCCCAATGCGGGCTGGCGCCGAAGGAGTTGTTCATGTCGGCCCTTGCCTCCCTGCAACCGCGCTCACTTTGGGCGCATTTCCAGACCCTGTGCGATATTCCGCGCCCCTCCGGGCATGAAGCCGCATTGCGGACACACCTGATTGAATGGGCAGAATCCCGCGGACTGGAAACGCGCACCGATACGGTCGGCAATCTGGTGATTGTCAAACCGGCTACGCCGGGCATGGAAAACCGGGAAACCGTAGTCCTGCAAGGACACCTGGACATGGTCGCCCAGCAGAATGCCGGCACGGGCCATGATTTCGAGCGGGACCCGATCCGGGTCATCGAGGCAGAAGAGGACGGCTGGATCAAGGCTGACGGAACCACGCTGGGTGCCGACAACGGCCTGGGTGTGGCTGCAGCGCTGGCCATTCTGGAAAGTGATGACATAGCGCATCCGGCCATCGAGGCACTGTTTACCATTGATGAAGAAGCTGGCATGACCGGTGCGCACGGTTTGTCGGCTGACATTCTGACCGGACGTCTGCTGCTGAATCTGGACACCGAAGACTGGGGCGAGTTTTACGTCGGCTGCGCTGGCGGCGTGGATGTGCGCCTGACCCGGCAGTTGGCCCGGGAAATGCTGCCTGCCGGCTGGACAAGCGGCACGATCAGCCTGACCGGCCTCAAAGGAGGACACTCGGGCGTCGACATTCATCTGGAGCGTGGCAATGCCAACAAGCTGATGGCGCGCATTCTGGATGATCTGCTGTCGGTAACCGCGCTGCGGCTGGTATCAATGACTGGCGGAACACTCCGCAATGCCCTGCCGCGTGAGGCGTTTGCCGGCATCGCCTGCTCTCCGGAAAGCATGCCGGCGGTGCTGGACCGGCTGGAGTTCTGGCAAGCGCAACTGAATGACGAGCTGGCGGGAGCTGAAACCGGCATTGCTCTGGTATTCACGCATACGACCAGCGAGGATGCACTGGATGATGTATCGACCCGGCAGGTCATCGATATCCTGAATGCTCTTCCCAACGGGGTGAACCGGCAGAGCCGGCAGGTGAGCGGTGTGGTGGAAACCTCGGATAACGTAGGCGTGGTGACGGTATCCGGCCAACAGCTGTCCGTATTGATGCTGGTGCGCTCGCTGCGTGATTCCGGCATGGATGCTCTGGTAGCCCAGATTGCCGCCATCGGCCGGCTGGCCGGCTGCCAGGTTGAAACTTCCGGCCGTTATCCGGGCTGGACCCCGGACCCGGCCTCGCCACTGTTGCAGCTCGGACTGGAGGTATATCGCCGCAAATTCGGGCAGGAAGCTGCCGTCAAGGTGATTCATGCCGGACTGGAGTGCGGTTTGCTGGGAAGCAGATATCCTGGCATGGACATGCTGTCGTTTGGCCCGACCATCCGGGGGGCGCACTCTCCGGATGAGCGCGTCGATGTCGCCACCGTGCAGCAGTTCTGGGAGCTGCTGAAAGCAATACTGTCAGCGACCCCGGAGCAGAAAGCGTAAGGGCCATCATCCGGACAAAGAATGCCTGGAATCCATGTCCGGATGCATTGACTCACAAAGACATAACCGCTATAGTTTGCAACTCGGTTGGTTCTGCTTTGTAGTTTAAATGGAACTGACAGAATGCCGGTATAGCTCAGTTGGTAGAGCAGCGCATTCGTAATGCGAAGGTCGTAGGTTCGACTCCTATTACCGGCACCAGAACATGATTTAAAATCAACTAGTTACATAGTGTTTGGCGTAAATATGGCGTAATCGCACATGCTGAACACACTGAAGCACTAGTGATAAAACCCCGGGCTACAGCTCGGGGTTTTTATTTTGCATGGCCATTGATCATCCTGTCACGCCATCCATTCTGACATAATCATTTCGGAATCATTTCTGCAGGGGATTCCGCAATGAAAGTCCTTGTTTTATTTGTGTCATGTGCACGAGAAATACTTGCTGGAATGACTTGTAGCCAGCATGATTTCTGCATGAAATCATCTGCCACGCTGCTTGCTTCTCTACTTACTCTATGTACTGAGCGTCTGCTTTAGAGATCCAGTACAAGGTTGTTGTTGTCGCAGATGACGACACAGTGACGTGCCTTGCTGATGGTCATCGGCAGATCAACGTCCGGCTGGCCCAGATCGATGCACCTGAAAAGGATCAGCCATTTGGGCAACGGTCAAAGCAGTCACTATCCGATCTGGTTTACGGAAAAACAGTCACTCTCAACGAAGACACTATCGACCGATACGGACGCACTGTCGGTACCCTAATCGTCAACGGAAAAGACGCCAATCTCATCCAGGCGCAGACCGGCATAACATGCGTATACAAGCAGTATGCTCGCGATCCAGCCTGTTTCAGGGCAGAGAATGAAGCACGTGCTGCTCGGCCGAGCCATCTGGAAGACGTGGAGCTGCTACCATCGGAGCAGCTTGGTTTGAAGTGCTTAAAACTGTTTGGCGCGTTCTCTATACTGCCTACGCGAGCATGACGCCCTGTGCGGGACACGGCAAGACATGCAAGGCGGACTGGTATTCGGCTGTTAGTTCTGAGGGTGTGGGTGAGACATCAAACCGAAGGAATAACCCGATATGTGTAAACACATGGGATTGTTTCGTCAGTTTTCCGTAAAAGTATCCACCTCCTGCGCGCGGTGCGTGCGGATCACACAGTGAAATGGGGATACCACGGCTGCAGGCAATAGATGCGCAGCATGCTGGATGAGGGATAGGGACGACGGCCATTGCCGAGTTTGGGTTGGTTCGGAAAACAAAAATAAAATGGGCATAACCATGATGGTCATGCCCAAAAATTTAAACAGTATTGCAATTGTGAAACTATCGGAAATTACACCTTGAATTTTCCAATAAGCTCATTGACATTATCTGTGGCATTATTCAGCTCTTTTGCTGAAAATGCGATTTGATTCGCGCCTGCATGTCCTTCCTCAGCCATTTGAGCAATGCTTTCAATTTGCTGTGCAATCATGGTGCTTGCATTGGTTTGCTCTTGCATGGCTATGGAAATTTCAGATATCTGAGTGACCGTATTGTTTGCATGGTCGATTATTTTTTGCATGGCATCAGTCGCTTTCTCAGCATGATCCATGCTTACCGCCAATTGATTAACAGCATGTGACATCAAAGATGCGGCCTCTTCACCTCCATTCTGCATGTTTGTTACTGTAGATGTAATTTCATTTGTCGAAGCAGCAGTTCTTTCTGCCAGTTGACGTACTTCATCAGCAACAACAGCAAAGCCTCTTCCAGATTCTCCGGCTCTTGCTGCTTCAATCGCTGCATTCAATGCCAACAGGTTTGTCTGGTCTGCAATTTCTTTAATGATGTTTACTACGCTACCAATGGATACGGTCTGTACTTTAAGTTCTTCTATCTTGCTTGCTGCGCGTTCTACGGTTTCTGTGGTGTTACGGAAATTATCGATAGCTTCATTAATGACTTTTCCTCCACCAACCGCTTCGTTACCAGTTAGTTCACTTTCCTTGCTTGCATCAAGAGATCTACTGGATACATGCGAAATACTGACTGTCAACTGCTCAACTGCAGCTGACACACTTGATGTTGATTCTGCCGCATTCATTGCGGCTGTTGCCATTTGACCAGAAGCATCAAGGATGTTTTTTGCTACCTCATTGACAATGATGCTGCAGCCAGATATCCCATGAATACTCTTTTGTACCGAATCCATTAATGAGTTCATTGCGTCACATGCATTCGAAACTTCGTCGTTATTATTGTTTATGAATCGACGAGTGAAGTCGTGATTGCGAGAAAGCTCAAGCAGATCATTCCTCATGACAGATATAGACTTCGTGATTGATTTGAATATCCATATGGATAAAGCTATCTGCAGAATAATAGAGATAGTCAGAGCAATATTGGTAAGAGTTCTGCTAGTAGAGACATTCTCACTGATTTCATCTTTTCCAGCGTGCAATATCTTCAGATTACTTTCAATGTTGCTATTGATTGCGTCAATGGCATTCGCGGCTTTCCCTGATGAATGTTTTCTTAAATCATGCACTGCCTCCAAATTTCCTTTTTTAGCCTCAGCAAAAAGCATTGTTGACTCAGAAATAAATGCATCAACATTCACTCTTAGCTTTTCCGTTTGCTTCTTTTCTTCATCTGAATATATCAGTTGCTTTTCGTAAAAATCCAATTCTTTGAATAGCAGGTTAACATCTTTATCAAAGTCTTTCTCTAGTGATTCGATCTCATTTATTGAGTCCATCATGCCCAGTCGAATTGAACCTGCACGAGCACTGGCAAAATGATCACGTATTTTCCCCATTGATTCGACAGACGGTATGGCATTGATAGACATTGACTCAATATTTTTTTGTGATTTTGAGCTTGTTTGATTGACTATTGCCAGAGTCAGCAACATGGATATGATGCTTGCCGAGCACAACAGCACTAATTTTGAAGAGATTTTCATGTTTCCTGCCATTTCGTGGAGGTGCTGTTTAATGATGATTAAAGTACATCATATCAATGCGACGCTCTCTATGATGTGTGCGTGATTCTCCTTTAAAAATGTCATACCGTATTCATTAATAGAGACTACAATTTATATATATCATCATATTGATATGGCATTATAAATATTTAACCTCAAATCAAATGCAATTAATATTTAATTTGAATTTAAATTCTGTTAAAAACTTCCCAATTAAATAAAAGATTAATTCCATATATGATCATACGGCTTTACTGCATGCTAAAACTATGTACGGCTCGCAAGCTCCTATACACCACTGAGCAGCTAGGCCAGTGATACTGTGTCGGGCTATGACGACATTAAATACAGTAAAAACAGTGGGCAGTGGATCGAGCTCCGGCTACCAAGTAGCTATTCCAGATATTCCCCAATTACCGCCTGACACGCCGTCAACTGCCTGACGACGGCATCGGCGTCGTCTGCGAGGGCGACAAGATCGTCAGCAGCCTCTGACGAAAGTTCGGCTCGCGGGGCTGTATTACGGCTGCCGGCGGCGGAGTCATCTGCGGGCAGGTTGCAGCTACCGGCAACGACGGGGACTGACAGGCGCACAGTGCCAGCACGCAGCTGAGTGCGCAGGCGGTTGTTTTCGAGTCGGGCATGGCGTTCGTTCTCCTGGTATTGGGCATCAATGGTGGCAAGGGCCTGGGCATGTTGCTGTTCGGCAGCACGCGCAGCCTGTTCTTGAGCCAGCAGCTGTGCCGTCATGCGGGCCTGATCGGCATCCCGTTCGGCCTGTACTTCCGCAGCACCAGTGCGGCAGCCGTGCCACCACGCACCAGCCAGCAGCACCAGGCAGAGCAGGGCTGTGGTAAGCCAGCGTTGTAATGTCGTCATTCTGTTTTCCCTTCACACCGGGCCCGTTCCTCTGCCCGACGCTTGACCAGTCCGGGCAGGCGTTTCCCTCCCGCATAGATCCACCGATCAATCTCGGCACATGCCCCGGCGTAATCGCCGGCATTCAGCTTCCGCACCAGAGTTGAGCTGCAAAACGCCCCCGAGCCGATGTTGTAAGCCAGCGAGACAAAGGCGTCGTACTCGTACTGGTGCAGTGGGACGCGAACACATTGTTTCAGCGCCCCCTCAAACTTCTGCAGGTCGGTCAGTGCCCGGGCCAGTGCCTTGGCCGGCGTGATGCGGTCGCCCATCTTCACGCCTTCGGTCGTGCCAAAGCCGATGGTCGGTACATCACCCGGTACCGGGATGTATGCCGTGTCACGGTAGCCCTCGTGCAGGGCAATCCCGACCAGCGCCGAGGCTGACAGCGTCAGGGCCGCGGCTATTTGTCGTGTGCGCATGCGTCCACCTCACGGCGCAGCCGTGCTTCGTGCTCGATCCGGTCACGCCGGTCCTGTGCCGCCCGGTAGTACCAGTTGACCAAAAAGCCGGCCATCGCTATCAGCAAGCCAACCAAGGCGACAAACTCGTTACTGAGCATGAATCCGGCAAACGATCCGCCTGCACCACCGTAAGTCGCTTTGCTGGCCACGGCAGCGGCCGTTGCCTCATATGCTTCTTGCTTCATGTATTTGCCCAAAGAAAAAGCCCGCACGAGGCGGGCAGAAAAGAAGAAGGCCGCTTAAAGCGGCCTGTCATGCGGTGGTACTGAGCTCTGGTGGCCAGCCGGGCTGGAAGGCTTCCAGCTCGTCACGGCTCATGCCCTCGATGGCCTGCTTCATCTCGCGCTGGCGGGCGTGGATGGCACTGCCACGGGTCACGATGGCAGCAAACAGGCCTTGCATGTCCTCCAGGGTCATCGGCACGTCCACGTTGTCAGCCGAGGTCCAGATCCCCAGCGGGTTGGCACCGGCCAGCATCACCGCATTGATGCGCTGAAGCGAGGCTTCATCGGTATCCCAACGGTGGCCGGCATGCTCGATGTCGCCGTTTTCCTGTTCATCCCGCCAACGGTTGATTTCGGCCCGGCGTTGCTCGCGCAGGGCTTCGCTGTCGGGCCTGCAGGCATCGATGACATCCTGCTCGGAAACCGGCACGAGGCCCGCCGGCAGGAACGGCTTTTCTGACAGATCGCTGATGGCGAAGTATCTGCCGTCTTTTGACTTGAAATAATGCATGGCGTTATCTCCACTCCTGCCAGGTAAGAAATGACGAACCATTGTTTGAATAGGTCTTGCCAGCGGGCACAGGGATTGTGTCCACGATCGTGACCGACCCATATCCAACACCACCAATGGCCTTGCCATCCACGAAAGGCTGGATGGCTGCATGCGCCGTGATGCGCACCAGGATGGCTCGCCCGGTCGTGTTTGTATACGTCACCCCGCATCTGCGTTCTGACGATACATCACGCCATTCCTGGCCATGACCGAATGCGGCAGAGACATCCAGCTTGCTGGCAAGCTGCGCCCACAGCCGGGCAACTTCGGTCGCAAGCTGGCTGGCATCGGCCGAACCGGGATTTGTCACGGCACCGAAAAGACGACAGACCCAGACCGAAGAGACGTTGAGCGGGCGGGTTTCACTGTCGCCAACATAACGTGCATACGGCATACCATCATTGGCGTTGATAATATCAACCAGGCCCGTAGTGTTCTCTGAAGCATGGAAGCCGGTAGCTTTATTGTTATTAACAGCTACCGTCGGCGGAGCTGATGTTGAGCCAGGAAATCCCGGCCCCCTGATTGTAATTGCGTGACTCTTGATCGCATCGCCCTGAATCAGCCCCAGCGTTCCAGTAGACAACGCCCCGTCACCCCGAACAAACAGGGCCCCCTTCGATCCTGCCGACTTGCCGTTCCAGTCCGGCATGCGGAAAGTCGAGACACCATCGCCGTGCGTGAATGCCCCGCGCTTGAGCGGGTCGGTCTGCCAGTCGGCTTCGGTCACGACAGGCACGGCTCCGGCCTGGATCGCGGCCCAGGCATCCGGATACAGTGCCCGGCTCAGCTCCTGCCCGTCCAGCGGCGCATAGCCGGCTTGAATGTGAGTGCGGGAAGGTGATGTGCGCGGCCACAGCAGCGGGTCGCCGCCGGCTTTGGCAAGGTCTGATGCTTTGGCGTAATGCTCGGGTGGCTGCCCGCCGAGCTTTGCCGAGTCAGCGGCTGTTTCGGATTTGCCGAGTTTTCCGTCTAATGCTGCACGATCAAATCCCCATTCAACCCAGTCTTCAGGATTCGTATCGGGCTGCTTGTTTGTATTGGCTGTTTTTGAGCGCCATGTCCGGGCGCCGTGTTTTACGTATGCTCCGGTTGGATATTGCTCACTAGCCGACCACTCGGATATGCCCTGCTGGATCATGTACCGGATAGCTTCATCCTGTCGTTTGGCCAGAGCATTGAACCACTCCATTGGAGGAAAGCCATCGGTTTGCTCAAATGTAACCCCCCATCCACGGAGAATGTCTGGAAATTCCTGAAGCTCGCCGGGCAAGGCATTCTGGGCGAACACCTTTTCATCCGGACGTTGATAAATGGTCATAGCAACCTCGCAAATCGTCCTTTGTTAAAACCACGTGCCCCAGGCGCACCACGGAAACCGAATGCCTGAACCGGCACTGCAAAATAGAAATTGATACCGACACCATTCGGCCGCGGCAGAATGTCCAGCTCCTTGACCGCGTATCGTTTGAAATCGCTGATGTTGTCTGACCTGACCAGTACAGACAGGCTCATGTCGTACTGATCGAAAACGGCTGATTCGCTCCCGAAGATGAATTCGAGGGCATCAGAAATATCGTCGATGGTTCCGACCTGATAATTTCTGGCTATGCGGCACCGGATCAGGAACCGGTAGCCGTCGTCACCGAGAGTGACGGACTCAGTCGTCGGATCTCCGCTGCGATACCATTTGCCGCCACCCATGCCCGATTTGTTGAAGCCTTTGGCCCCTGAGGCACCCCTGAAGCCAAACAGTCCACGTGGAGCCAATCCCTGCAGGACGCGAGACTGACCGACGTGCTTGCCGCACAGGTCCAGATTCACGCCGGTGGCCACATTGATGTCCAAGGCATCGGGCAGGGCGGCCAGGCCCGCCCAGGTACTGGCGAACTGGTCATTGATCAGACGTGCTGTTGCGGCGGCCCTGGGCTTGCCTTGGTACTGCCAGATCAGCAGTTTGTCGTAGCTCATTTGGGCACAACCTGAATATCGGTGACTGCAAACCTGGCCAGTTCGCGCACGCCAATCTGGATATTCTCCCTGACCAGTTGGCCGCCGCGGCGGCCGATACGCAGGTCCGAGACCCAGAACCCCGGGACGGTGTTGATCGGGCTGTACAGGCGGGTTAGCAATACATCTTCACCGATCCCGAACGACTCGGATGCCAGTGCTGCCTTGATGGCTTCGACATCAATGGCGGTAAAGTCTGCCCTCCTGGTTATCTCGATGTATGCCGAGCACTCGATAACGGCTGGCCGATCAAACCGCACCAGCCTGTTGCGACCGCGAGCATCCTTCACGACAACGGAAACATTTCCCATGAGTCCGGTGCCGCCGGTTTTTCGTTTGAAGATTGCTGCAGCAATTCCTGCATCATCACCGCCGTCGACAATCACGTTCAGCGAGTGGCCCGGTACACCATTGGCATCCGTATCGTTGCCGGTGTTCTCCAGGACGATCACCTGGCGGACATCAGCCAGCTCACTGATCGTGGACTCGATTCCTTCCACGCTGTTCTGGGCCGCCCGGGCACGCGTACGGAAAAAACGCGCGCGCAGGTCAGAATCCGTTTCTTCTTCGGCACCGACCTCGGCGGAGGCTGACGTAGTGGCGCCTGACCAGCCGAGGGTAATGGTTTCGACAGTCAGGGGCGTATCTGCAGGCACGGAAAACGCACCCAGCAGTTCGCTGCGAAAATCGGCTCGTACCGATCCATCAGTACCCAGCGTCACGTCGGAGACCAGCTGCCAGCGCACCTTGTTGCCATCCGAAACAATGGCGCCAGCCGGGATGATGGCATGCGCCGTTCCGGTCAGGATCACGCTGCGCAGGTAGCTGTAACGCGCTCCACGCCGTGTCAGGGCGGCATAGGCTGCACGCTGTTCAAGCCAGGCACCGGAGGCCGTATCCGGGTCAAGTGCACGATAGATGGTTTCGCCCAGCTCCTCGAGGTCAGCTCTGATCTGGGCTATCAGTCCGATCATTTGCCCATCCGGACTGTCCGGATCCGTATTGATGTCGTTGCCGTAGATACCGCGGAATCCGGCATCCAGACTGGCTATGATTGTGTCCAGCCGGTCGGCCATGTACCCATGGCTCGTCAGTTGCCCCATGGCATGCTCCAACAAAAAACCCCGCCAGATGGCGGGGCAAATAACGGGGTTGTGGTCAGCGTTCGGCGTTTACCGTCGACTCTCTACCATGGATGTCTCGTAGCGTGGTCATGATCCGCAGCCGTCTGGAGGTCGTATCTTGTGCCATCTCGAATGCACGAATCTCGGCCACTCCCGGTGTCCGCAGGATGTGCAACTTGATGTCACGCTCAATGCGTGTCAGGTCGGCCGGGCGTTCAATGTCTCCTAGCCACGGCAGGCCATGATCAAGATCCAGAAACCAGTCCATCATGAACGACTGCAAGCGGGTCTTGACCCGTTGAGCAACGGATTCAGACGTGCCGGCATAGCTGGCCCGGCCTTGGCCAAAGGTCCAGTCGCCGGCAGCATCGATGCGGCGCACCCTCATTTCGGGCCTCCTGTGTCACTGCCTCCTGACTGCACGCCGGAATGGACGTGGCTATCGAGCACCACGCCATTCGACGACAACGCCCCTCCGGATTGTTCGAACAAACCAGTCACCTTGGTTCCAGCACCGCCACCGGTACCGCTCATGCCAGCCATATAGGTAAACAGTTTCTCGAAAAACACCGGGCACCGTACTGTCAGGTCAGTACCGTCCATGGTGATCTGCCCACCCTCATCGATCTTGATGAACGCCGCCCCATCTATGGTTCGAATACTGACACCGTCCATCTCGAAATTCGGGATGGCGTTCGGTCTGGAGTTGATTCCGGGGATGAAAGTCGCATCGGAATAGTCATGCAGCCGGTAGTCCATCGGCGGGCCTGATCTGCCGGATTGATGCCAGCCATCGATACACCGCTCGTTGAAAATGATCTGTCCCTCGTCTCCGGGCTTGACCGGGAACGTGATGACAAATCCGCCGGCTCGCGGGAACTGCACCGGTACATCGACAAGCGGTGGCAAGGGGGCAGCAGAGCCATCGGACAGTACCTGGTCGATCATGGCCTGAACAGTAGCTGTCGGCCCGTCTGGATCAAACGAGACTACCCGGCCTGGCATGGCCGTGTGCACGTTCCGAATGGCCGCTTCGGTTGCCGCATTGGCAGCCCCCTCGGCAGACGGATTGCTCCAGTCGTATGCACCGCTGCTCATTTCGTGCTTTCCTTTTCCTTCTCGATCTTCTTGAATTTTCCACCGACCACGATCAGCTTCGTGATCCAGTCTCCGCCAAGGATGTCGCCGCTCGACCGCAGGTTGACGATCTTGTAGTCCCCGTTGAACCAGTCGAGGATTGACCTGACGGTTACCAGCCCGCCAATGCGCAATTCGGGATTCAACAGGCATGAAAGCTCCAGGCCGTTGTCTGTGGCTTCTGGCGCCCCGATCATTCCGGTTTCCTGAGACAGCACGACTGACTCGCCGGGCAGTACCTTGTCGGCCGGAAGCATGATCAGCTCGCCGTCCTGTATCGACCAGTCCGCACCGTTATGGGTGGCCACCCGCGACAGTACGTCCCGGGTATTGCCGACCAATACTTTTCCCCGCGGCAATGCGCGACCAACAGGCACATCGATCGCACCGGTGCTGGACCGGGCCATGGTCCTGGCCAGATCGCCGACTATCTGCCGGTCTGTCGCCCCGGCCCGCATCGTGGTCGATACCCGGGCAGTCTGATAATCGATGTCGCCGTCGCCGACCTCGAGGTCAACAATGAAATCCAGACCTTCACGCTTGACCCGAGGCTTGATGATGTCACCTGCAAATATCGTCCGCAGCTCGGTATAACCGACGGACAGTCGGGCTCGATCGTACTGGCCGGACAGAATCTGGTGCATGTGGTCCCGGTTCAGGTTCCACACCCGAATCCGGCCCGGGTTTGGTTTGGCGTCGATGGTTTTCTGGAATTCGAATGCCACGCGCAGGGACGTGATTGCCATACCGGATGTGGCATTGCCGATCTCCAGCCGCAGCTGGCGCCCGAATTGCCTCATGGCTCAATCTCCGATTTTTCGCCGATGTACAGCAGGCAGCGGCTACCAAGGTCGGCGCCGCCACTCGGATCCAGTCCGATGCCACTTTCATCGACGAGCAGGAAGAAGTAGGGCACCTGTACTCGCCACAGGATGGGGACACCGGTAGCCAGTGCCTGGCCTTGAGCGACCCAGCGCATGTCTGCCTCGTCATAGATGTCGATTGCCCAGTGATCGCCGATGCTGTTGTAGCGGATGGTCAGTTGCAGTGACCGGCCGGCAACTTCAACGGTCATGCCCTGCAGCGGGCTGGAGTCTACGGGGAGCTGTCGCATGGCTGGGTCCATGAAAAAACCCGCCGGGCGGCGGGTTTTTATCTTGCTGAACTGACTATTTAGGGCTTTCCATCAGTTGATGAAGCTCTCGACGGAAAGCAAGAGGATTGTCGATACTTGGTACTGGAGCAGCAGGGTTGCCCGCGCCTCCGATTACCAGTGTTCCAAAATTGAGCATCCGACCAAAAATGCCTTGATCGATTTGGACGCTCTCAACTTTTTCCAGCTTCAACTCGACCGTTTTTCTGCTGATAAAGCCAAATTTTGCGATAACACGCTTGTTTGTGATTGCCAGCTCAGTCGTTAAAACTCGAATAACTGCAATCGCAAGGGGAATAATCCCGACAAAGAAGAAAAACAGCAGGATTATTCCTGAAATGATGAGAGCAATCTGTGAAAGCTAGGAAACCTTGGCGCGATATACCACTTGCTCGCCGGGCATCAAGCTACTGTCGACATATGACATTGTTAGCATCCTGCTTGTTGTTGATATGTAGAAACAATATCTTACACGACCATTGCGGTTGTTACCTCTCTTTAGCCCAACTATCCAGTGCCTTGATCAAGGATCGATTTCCACTCAAATCCTTTGTTGAAACCTTTCCCTTCTGGGCCTTCTTGGCTGACTGGGCTGCCGACCGGCCGGATTTCTTCTCTCCGCTGGATGGAACATCCACGCCAGAAGTGCTTTCCGTTTCAACGATGAGCACCTCTCTGGCTGAAATATTGAATTCAGCGGATCCATCCTTGGTCTGAGATACAGAAACAGACGTCACCAACATGTTTTCGTACAGGCGCAGGCCGGTTTCGATTTCAATCGTCTCTCCAGATTTCTGGATGTCGGTCAGCGCGTCGTATACCTGCCGGACCCGATCTGTTGTCGCACCCGATGACGAATCAAGTGTGCCGAGTGCTGCGAAATCCGGTAGCCACGGTGCAAGCGCCCGGGTAGTTGCCATGGCCTTTGATACCGCAGTCTGGGCAGTGGCCGAGAACGAATTCAGTTCGCGCTGCATGCGGGAAAGTGTTTGTGGCGTCCGGAATGGCAGAGTCACCAGCGGCTGGATTTTGTCCATGAAATCCAGGCCGCGAATGGATGGCAGCATGTTGCCTGTTTGCTGCGGCATCTGGTGATCGTGATCGACCATCACCCCGGTAATGGTCACGGACTTTGGCTCCAGCACTGCATGGTCAGCGATCTGGGCACCGGACTCGATAGGATTTTCGGTGACCCGCAGGTCGGACTGGTGGCCCTCGGACACCACGGCATCCAGCTCCACCGTTCCGATCCTGCGATTGATCACTCTGGCCATATAGCCACCTCTCATCAGTATTTGACCGCGCCGCCTGCATTGCGCGTTGCCAACTGCTGCTGGCGTCGCATCTCGTCGGCGGCCGCTTTGCCGGCTCTCTCCGGGTCTGATGTGTAGATGTTCATCTTCACATCCTGGTTGATGTTGCTGCTTTGTTCGGTACCGGTCTGGGATGTGCGCAGGGAGGCGGCCGGGTTGGTCGACTGCGGCCGTGCCGCGTTCTGGGCACCAATTACTGCACCAGGTGTCGCGGAGGCGGTCACAGCTACTTTCTGTGCGACCTCAATGGTCTTGCCATCGAGTAATCCCAGCGACTGGCCGATGGAAGTGAAGAAGCCAATTACCTTCCGGACGCCAGCGGTAATAGCTCCGACTGTTTTATCCCACATGGAGATGACCAATTTGAAAGCGCTGGAAAAACTCTCGACAACTGGTCCTGCGATTTGCAGGAATATGAGGACGAGAGCAGCAGCACCTGATTTGATTACATCCCATGCTGCCATTGCGATAGCAGAAACGAGCGTAAACAGCTGTTCAAAAATTGCCGAAAGTGCATAAGCCGTCTTGGCCCCTATGTCTTCCAGCATCTCCCAGTTGCCCGTTAGCAGAGCGAATATTCCGCGGACTCCTTGCCACAGAAATGACAAAAAGGCTCCGAATACAATCAAGGCACCAACAACGAATGAAGTAACAGCCTCGCCGTTTCGGCTCCACCAGTCAGACATCCAGTTCCCGAACTGGATCATGCCCTCGACAACAAGATCCCACAGCCTCTGGAAGAGCAGTTTGACATCCTGGAACCATGCCTTGATACCGGGAATGGCCCCGACAAATGGTTTCCAGAAATCACCCAGCAGACTTTCACCACCCTCCATGTAAACCATAAGGTCATCAGCCAAGAGGATCAGGGCTGCAATAGCTGCTGCGACCAGTGTCAGCGGGTTCATCAGCAAGGCCAGGCCCTGTGCAGCTGCGGACATGATCATCTGCCGCTTCAGGTAAATGAATCCGGCGGCGAGCAAGGCCAGCGCAGCTTTCCAGCCCGTCGTGTGGTCGATAACCTTGGCGATGAAGCTGACCGTGTTGCCGATGGCACTTCCGATCCGCCCGATCACATCTTTCAGCTTTGTCAGGGTACCTTCGATCAAGGCCCGGTTGGCGGCGTACCACTCGCGGATTTTGCTGACGATTGCATCAAGGTAGGGCAGGACTGTCAGGATGGCCTGGCGGCGGATGTCCAGAAACATGCTGGTGATTTGCTCGCCAGCCTCAACAAGGCGCTCCTTGGCTTCATCGACAGCACTGCGGGCAGATTTGCCGGCCGTTTCATCCAGGTCTTCAAGCTGGCTGACGGCATCCTCAATGAACGACGACAGCCCGCCTGACAAGAGCGCGATTCCGGCTCCGACACCGGACAATGCGGCCATCCACATGCCGAGGGATGAAACGATGGAGCCAGTACCCTTGTTGACGCCTGATGCAGCCTGATTAACGGCCCCGGCGGCATCGTCAGCGGCACTGGACACGTTTGCAAGCGCTGCGGTTGCCACTTGGGCCCCGGACGTATCAGCCAGAAATCCCAGCTTCCACAGGAATTCGTCAAGGATCATGCCGGAGGCCTTTCTTGCGCCTTGCGCTGTGCCTCATCCCACTCGGCAATCGCATCGTGGAAATCGAGCAGGTCAGACAAGGTGTAGACGGTGCGCAGCTCGTGCAGGGTGCACAGGCGGCGCATTACGGGGGCGAACAGGAACCAGTCGACTACGGCGTCGGCGGCAAGACCAGCTGTGTCATGTTCGGGAACAGCTGACCCAGTGCGGCCATGCCTCCGGTAAAAAAATCGCCGAACTGGTAGCTGGCTCCCTGCATCAGCAGCGGCATCATGTGGCCGCGGTACTGGTTGAAATGTTCGGCACGCTTGTCCTGCAGGCGGAACGGCTTGCCATCGGCGGGTACCACGTTGGTATGGCCGAACACCAGGTTTTCGATTTCGGTTACGGCCGGATCCCCGAGGTTGCTCAGGATTGCTCCGATGGCTTTGCCGGCACCGCCCTTGGCATCATCCTTCGATACTTCAACCCCGTTCAGCAAACGACCGGCACGTTTGAGTACGTCCCATGCCAGATTGGCGTTGGCCGGCGTCATGATGTAGGTGATGCCGTCCAGAGTGATCCGCTTTTCGTTATCCATCAGTTAGCCCATCCCTTTTCCTGTTTGATGTCGCCGGACTCGAACACGATCGTCCAGGCATGCGGGTTGTGGCCTGCGCCACGGGTGAAGTCGGTTGGTGTGGTGAAAAAGCCGTTTACACCCGTCGCCACGTCCTCGTTCAGGAGGTCGCGGATCTCAAGCGTGAACGGGGTGAACGACTTGATCTGTTTGCGCTGTTGGCGGAACTGGTCATTCAGCCACTTGTTTTCTGGTGAGTGCTGTTTGAGCTTCAGCACCAGCACGTGGGACTCGTCCGGATTGGCGATGAATACCCCGGTACCATTGGCCCCGATCGTGTAGCTTCCGGCATCCGTGACGGCCTTGTACGAGATCACGTCGGAACCATCCGCCCAGTCGCTGATCTCGTAGCCGTTGAGCAGGACAGATACCTGCTTCGGGTCAAACTTTGCAGTCATGTATGGACCTCATTAGCGGTCGAAGTTGACGATGATGTCGACACCATGGATGGCGCCGGCAAGCTTGATGGCGACTTGCAGGGGAGGCGCCTTGCGGCTTTCCCTGTCAGATGTCGACAGGTTGTCGACGGTATCGGCCCAGACATAGAACCCGTCATCAAGACGGTCGCCGCTCTCCAGCGTGCCGAACGGATCGCCGTTCCAGATGCCGGGCGCGAATGCACCGTTTTTGACACCTTCGCGTGCGACTTTCTTGACGGCAGCGATCAACCTGGCAGTACCGGCATCCGTCAGCGGGATCTTGGTTGGTGACCGTTTCAGAACGGCAAAGACTTCCTTCTGCACGGCATCGACGAACCAGTCGAGGATGTGGATCTCATCGAAGAACCTGCCACCAATGACCGTTCCTTCGGCAACCATCGCCGTGTCGTCGTAGTAGGTGTAAAAGTTGATACCCAGCCTGGTGCATTTTTTCGCTTCGGTCAGTGTCAGGTTATCGGGCGTGATGCCCGGCAAATCCTTGAACTTCATCGTCAGCGTGGAATTGTTGGCTGCAAAATTGACCGACAGGGCACGGGCCAGCCATGACATGGCGGCGTAGTAATCATCCCGGTCGTACAGGGCAACGGTGCGGTATGCCTGCCGGTCGTAGAGCGTCTTGAAAACATTGCCCTGGGAAAATTCGATGTGGCTGGCCTTGGTGGTCGTGTAGCCGAAAATCTTCTTGTCGGCAGCCTGAATCCATCCCGATGCAGCTTCGATTTCGTCGTCGCCAAGCTGTGCAGCAGGCACGGCTGCATACCATGACGGATTCTTGTCCTGCAGGCGGGCAAACGCCTCCGGCAGGGTCTCGGCCGGGAGCGTCACCGCATTCGCGCCGGCGGTAATGTCGGCCTGGCCGGCCTCCAGCTTCAACATGCCACCGAGGTAGGTACCGGCACCGGTGCTGTCGGTTGCGTAACTGATCCGGGTTGCATCGTCAGCACCGGCCACATCGGCTTCGACGATGAACCGGTTGCCTACGGCGTCATACCGGCACGATACGTTCTTTGCCGTGATCTTCGCATCGATGACAGAGGCCACGCCCTGCAGGTCAACCACGGAAGAGAGGTCGAGACCGGTCACATCGAACCGGCTGGCGCCGATGGCCAGCGACAACCGACCATCCGTGACAGCCTTCAGTTCAGCCAGTGTATTGCTCAGCGGCGATCCGGACAGTGCCGACTTCACCGCCGGGATGATGCGTTCAGCTCGTACCCAGCGGGCCACCATCATGGATTTCGGCCGTGGAGTCTGGGCAAAGAACGGTCGACTGGCACGGGCTGTTTCCGAATTGGTGCCAAAGGCTGTCTCGACATCGCCTTGGCTGGCACAATCTACATACAGTGTGGCTGCGTCACTGAATACATTGCCCTGCTCGGGAGTGAACAGGGCCAGAGTGCCAAAATCCCGACGCGCTGACGATACCGGCTGGGTATTCAGCTGGACGTTCACGATCAGGTTGAGAGGGAGAGACATGGGTCATTGCTCCGGATATGTGATGACTGGCGCCTCGTCTATACGGCGCAGATCGATTTCGACGATGTGGTCGTGGTTGATGGTCAGATCGACGTTGGCGCGTTCCTCGATGCCGATACCGATGATTCCGGTCAGGTTGCGGACAGGGGTCATGGACAGCACCGTGCAGTGCAGTGCCTTGAGGCCTGACATGCCAGCACTCGACTCCAGCAGGGCGCGCAGCTTTTGCATCAGCGCATAGGCGTTCGTACCGAATGCCTGGACGCTGACCGTGCTCAGGCAGGTCTGCGAGACCGTTTCGATCTCGCGCTCGCCGTCGAACGTCCGCCGGGCCTGTCCGATCTCGACGGTGGTCACGACACGAACAGTCATGAACGGACCGTGCCGGTCTGCAGGGGCTGCCTGGTCGGCTGCTCGAACGGAGCCGTCAGGTAACGACAAAAGCCTCCTGAGCAGGTGCCGCAAGCCCGTTGTGTCGAGTTGCGATAGCGTTGTGGAACCCATATTCAGACCAGTCGGAAGAGGCAGACACGCGCCATCGCGCGCCCTGATACAGCAGGAAATCGCCCACGGTGAGCGGGCGGGTGGTCATGACCTTCCTGGCCGGCAAATGCCGCTCGCCTTCGGGCAGCAATGTCAGGTCATCAGGCTTGGTGGCATGGACGACAGCCATCATCGTGACCGGGGTGTATTCGTCGACCCACTGACCGCTGGCATCGAATGAGCCGCCGCGGGTCTCGAAGTCGACCTCCTGTGCCAGATCCGGGTCATCGAAGATTTCAGACACATCAAGCATCACGAACCTCGCTGGTGATGGACTGGCGTAGCTCACCTTTGTCGATCAGCGCCTTGCTGCTGCCCTTTCGGTGGATCGTGGCTGGCGACAGTGGAGCAAAATCTCCGCGTTCGATGGTTTCCTGCACATCGCCCGCGGCAGCGATGCCGATCAGCTCGAGTGCATGCTCGACCACCATGTCTCCGGCTAGGACCTTGCGCATGACCTTGGCTGCCAGTTCCTGATGGTTCTGGTGCTTCTCGAGCATCGTTTTGCGCAGGAATGACCGTTCCGGGATGCCGCGTTCTGGTACACCCATCTCATGGATGATCGCGACGTCTGCATTGCCCAGTACGCCTTCTTCTCTGCCATTCTTGTTCGCTGGCACGCCAACCACGACAGACTTCGCAGTAGCTTCGGCAATGATCTGCTGCAGCCGCAGCAGGCTGCCGAGATCAGGCATCGTCATGGCGTTACCACCCGGATCCCGAAGGCCACAAGACTGCGCAGCTGCAGGTAGCGCTGGCCGTAGACGGTCGTTGCCAGCAGGGCATCAGCCATGCCAGCGACCGGCGCGGCCGCGTAGTTCAACTGGATGTCGCCCGCCTTCTTGCCGGTCACTTGCCCGGATGCGGCTGCGGCACCCTTGGAGGTCTGCCTGGCCAAGGCCAGCAGGTGCGCCGCCAGGGCCATGATGCCGGCACCGTGGAATTTGCCCCAGGTGCCGGCATCCACTTCAAGCGCTGCCTCGGAAATCAGAAGGCCGACCTGGTTAGGGTCGGCCTTGCTGAATTCAGGGTATCTGGCGACCAGATCGTCAACGGTTGGCTCTGCCATGGTGGTCCCCGGTCAGTAGTCGATGTACTTGGCGCTCTGCGGCTCGAGGAACGTGACACCGCCGAAATCCATGCGGATGCCGGTCTGCCAGGCAAGCAGGCCCTTCGGCTGGACATCCAGCACTTCCGGAGGAGAGGGAATGTCCATCACGACGTGCTGTGCATCGTTGATGTAGGCAAGTGCACGCTTTTTGCCACCGTTACCGGCCTTGTCCGCCAGCTTCAGGGGGATCGGCTTCAGGTTGACCGGTTTACCGGCAATGCCGGCCAACGCATCGGTCACGTACTTCAGTACCGTGGTATCGCGTCCTTCACCACGCGGCTGGCTGCCAAGGGTCACGTAGTCGAGCATCGGGATGGCCAGCGTATCCGGCGCTGCAATCAGGTCGGTACTGGTCAGCACACGGGTGAACATGTCGATCAGTGCCGCTGCGTTTTCGTCTGCGGCGCCTTCCGCGAAAGGTTTGCCGCCCTTGATGCCAACAGCTTCGACCTTGTCGGAATTCAGCAGGCCCTTGATTCGCGTGTCACGGGCGTGGCCGAGGAAGGCCACCTTTTGCAGGGTCTGGTCAGCGTTCTGGCGCAAGACCCGCATTTTTTCGGTATTCACGTCGATCTTCAGGCGCGCACAGATCTCCAGTTCGCGCAGGGTGTAGGTGACACCCTTAGCCCACGACACGACCGCTGCCGATCCCGGTGTGAAGTCGACCTCGACGGTATCGATCGAAGTGGTCTTGTCACCGACAAGGCCATCGTCCAGATCACTGGCCGATTCGACACTGAAGTGCATTTTTTCCATCAGGCCGCGACCGCCAGAACTGTCGATCGTCACGAACTGCGGGAACACGATCTCCGGGTATTTCTCGGTCACCATCTGCTCGCGGAACTGTGCCAGTGCCGGGATCAGGATGTTGAGACCGTCTTTGAGGGTGAATTGCATGGGGTGTCCTTTACAGGCGGCCGATTTCGGCCAGGCCGGCGGTAACATTGAGGATATGGAAGTCCGAGGGAACGGTTTTTTCACTGACCTCGGCTGCCAGAACGGATCCAGCTGGCTTGCTGTCTTCGGCAACAGCGCGGATGAAAACCTTGTCCCCACGCTCGGCCGAGCCTTCCAGCACAACCCAGATGCCGTCCCCGTGACCAACCCTGCCCACGCTCAGGTATTCGTCAGGCTGGTATTCGGACTGGACTGGTGATCGCACGACCACACCGGCCACAACATCAGTAACTGCAGCCAGCTCCTTGATGCCACCGGCAGCCAGGGCCACAAAGCGCCCGGCCGCCACAGGGGTGGTGCCAACGTTCTGTTCGCCAGTTGCACGAGCCAGTGACTCGCCTGCCTTACTGATCTGGCCAGCAAAGGCAGTCAGGTTTTGCGACTTGTAGGTCATTGCTTGCTCCCGTAGAGCTGGTTGTAATCGACACCTGCCGGTGCTTTCTCGTTGTCTCCCAGCAAGGCACGGCCAAGCCCGGTACCGTCCTGGTACTTGGCCAGTTGGTAGAGCGCCTTGACTTCGCAGTCGCTCATGCGCTTCAGTCCATCCTTGCTCTCGATACCTTTGTGCAGGATCACCTTCTCTCGGATCGAGCGGGCGCTATCCTTCGCCGTCACCTGGATGCCGGGCACCACACGTGCCGCATCGGCAGCGACGGTCTGAGCCTCGGCTGTATCAGTGGCTGCCTGGGTCAGCTCTGCAATCCTGGCGTTCGCGGCAGCCAGAGCCTGCTGAAGGGCCGCGATCTGCTGGGCCGGATCTTCGTCGGTCGGTTTGGCCGGATCACATTCATCGGCCGGTACATCCGGCTTGTTCTGAGGCGGGGCAGGAGGGACCGGGTTTTGCGGGGTATCCTCATCAGCCGGCTTGTTCGGATCCCCTTCGTCTGTCGGGGTTTCCGGATCCTCGTCACGGGTGGCGAGTGCCAGTTTGGCTGCTGCCTTTTGCTGTTCGGTCGGCTTTTCGATACCGAGTGCGACCAGCAAGGAATCCAGAAGAGTCTTCTTCATGGTCTTGTTGCTCCTGTTGTCTTGGTCTCCGAGCCTGCATTGCCCACCGCAGCGCCCTCTCGGAACGAGCGCGACGTGGTTGCCTCTGATTTGGGTCTGGATGAAATCTACCTCGCCATGGCCCGGTACCAGCTCGCATGAGTACCCTCCGCTGAGTTCCTCGATGCCGTAGACCTCGACCTGACGAATCGCATCGGCATCACAGATCCAGATTTCCCCTGCGAGGAAATCCCCTTCGCGGTGGACGTCGCGCACCATGCCAACGGCCAGTTGGCGCCATGTATCGGCAGTAATGCCGTCATCCGGGTGGCCAATGGCAATCGGCATGCCCTCGAAAGAGGCAACCGACTCCGGAGCAAAGACCTCTTCAGCCGGGCGATCGACCAGGTATGTCTGCCCCGGTGTCTCGCCGACCTCGGATCCGTCGTACTCCTGGATTCCGGTGCGCGCGAACAAGGCCGGCACGACCAGGTAACCCTGCGGAGTCCGTCGGCGTTTTGAGGTCGATGAGGGCTGAAAATCGTATGCGGTCAGTTTCATGAATGAGAAAGCCCGGCACGGGCCGGGCTAGTCAAGTTCGATAATCGGGATGGCGACACACCTGCAGTTGATGTCCTCCCCGGGATGGCCAGTGGGCGGCGGATCGTCCCAGCTGAAAATTTTTCCGTTGTTCTCCCGGTGCGTTTCGCGCTCCCGCTCATCGTTCGCACCGCTCCAGCGATAGCGGCGCACTCCAAGCGATGTCTGGCGCGCTTTCGTGAGCGCTCCGTTCAGCTTGTTGGTCTGGTCACGGGCAATCAGCCGGGCCCGGCTTTCCGAAACCCGGCCTGTTTCGCGAACCGACGCAATGATCGATTCATGTCGCTGGCCACTGGTCACGGCCTGCATGACTGTGGTGCGGACCTGATCCAGATACTGGCTCTGAATGCTGGTGATCAGGTTCACGTTATGGATCGTGGCGGCTTCGACCTGCGCAGCCACGGATGGTGAGCGCTCGATCATCTGACCAACGTCGATGCCGATGGCGGCATTGACGGCCTGTGCGGTCTGGCGGTGGTTCTGCTGGTTGGCCCGCCGCACCATGCCTGCAGCCATCCGCTCCAGCATGGATCTGGGAACCAGTCGGGCAATCCGCTCAATGGCGCGATCCATTGCCGAATTGAAAGCCCTGGCGAACAGGCCGGTCGGCGGGTCACCGTCCTTGTCCTGGACCAGGAGCTGGACTCCACCGATTTCCTCTTCAACGATCGTGCGCATGACCGCCACAAGTTCAAGCAGCTGCTGCCGGTACCACACCTCTGTTCGCTTGCTGGGCGTTGCCGGGCGTAACTGCCGGTTTCGTCGGGTCTGTCGGCCTTGCGATGCCAGTAATTGGCGCAAATCCATATGGATCCTCCTCGTGCGAACCGGCAAGGCTCCTGGCTGCGGTCACGTCCTGCTCTGTGACATTGTCAAAAAGCTCGGACTGCTTGAGCTCGGACAGGATCTGGTCTTCACGCAGCACGCCCCGGTCAAGCAGGGTGCCGCAGGCGGTTGCGGTGATATTCAGCACGTTGGCACGCTGCTCTGCCGTCAGCTCGGTCAATGGCGGGAATTCGAACCACCAGTCATCGGGGGTCTTGCCCCACAACATGCGGGCCAGGATCGGATCCAGCCGGTCGAACACATGACGCAGGCGGGACTCCTGCAGGCCATGGATTGACTCGTGGTAGTTCGTGATGTCCTCCTGACCGCTGGCAAACCCTGCCGCCGACTGGCCGAACAGCACGGTCAGGGGCATGTCAGCCGCACCGGCAACGGTATTGCGAAACTCGACCAGCAGGTCCTTCAGGCCTGTAAAGGTCAGTTCTTTCTGCTCGTATTCGATTTCTCCATCGACAACGACACTGTTGGTGGTCGACTTGATCGCCTGGATTGACGAGATCAACTGGATGATTTCGTTCTCGAAGCCAGCCGCGATCTTGTTGGCGAAGCCCTGGATCTTGAACACATCCACCTTGGACTCGGTTACCAGGTCACCGACATTCAGGCTCAGCATGTCGAACCGCTTGACTGCCTCGATGACGCCCTCCAGATCAGAGATGCCCCACAGACGTTCTGCGTCAGAAGGCGGTCGCTCTACAGCACGAACCAGAATGACCCGGCTACGGTGTATTTCCTGCATGCCTTTGATCGTGTAGGTCACCGGCTCCCCGAAAACGGGAGACAACACGTTCTGCTCTCGCTCGGTACTGGCCGAGATCGAATGCCGGTCAAGAGCAACCAGTCGTACCAGCCTTTCATCCTCGCCGAACTCGACCGTCGGGTCCTGGCCGTCTCCCACCAGGATGATGGCGCCAGTGCCATACAGGCTTGCCCACTGGTGTGCCTGCCGTATGACCTCGCGCACGTTCAGACGCCGCTCCAGCCGCTCGAAACGCTCGAGCTCTGCGGCCGGAGTATCGTTTGACTTGACCGTGCGCCACCGGCGCGTCATGTCCCGTGATTTCTTGTCGCAGATCTTCCGTGCGCACCAGTCTTCGAACCACAGTGCATCCAGCTGGTTGCGCTGGTCCGTCAGCAGGTTGACGCGGGCATAACTCATCTCGCGCTGTCGGCCGCCCAGTCGCATAGCCATGCTCTGCAGACCGTCAGTCGCGACCATACCTTTGCCTCGGCCATGTTGTGGCCGGCGGTTTTTTGCTTGTTTGCTCATAGGATGTCCAGCATGGAAACGCCGCCGGCCAGCATGTCGCTGACGCAGTCGGCGAGGGTATCGACCTGGTCGTCGTGGGCATGCGCATCAGTAGCGGTGAATGCCTCACATTCGGCAATGAAATCGGCTACCCATGGCGCCTCCTCGGGCAAGCAGACGAATCCGCTTTCAAGGTGACCTTGTACGTCCATTACTCGCGAGTACTTGTCCTGACCTGCCAAGCGTTTGACCGGCTTGACCGGTATGCGGTGACGCTCTTTGAGCTGCTGGATCAGCCCTGTGCCAGACGACTTGTCCTCAATGGCGAAATACCGGAACGGTACCTGTGTCACCGTGTTGCTAATCCGCCAGCTGGCGTAGAGGTCTCTGGCCAGCTTTTCCAGGCCGACTGCATCCACTTTCTGTCGACGGACATCAAGGATGTAGATCCTGCCGTCGATGCCCATGCCGGCATGGGTGAATACGGTGTAGTCGTTGTGCTGGCCAGCCTTCTGGGCCGTGTCCACGTAAGCAGCCCGCCAACGTAGCGGGGGAATGACCCTGTACCTCGGGAACCATTCACCCTTGATGATTGCCCCACCTGGGGGCGTCGGCTTTTGGAGATACTGACCAGAGAATACGTAACTGTTGGTCTGGCTCAGGCGCGCAAGATCATCAAGGCTATGCTTTTCAGGCCACAGCGCCTCTCCTGATTCGGTAATTGCGGACAGGCTGACAACTTCCCAGTCCTCTCCGTTGCCACCATCAATTAACCATCCGGACAGATCCTGCTCATGCAGACGTTGCATGATCACGATGATCGGTGTCTCCGGGCTATTGCAGCGTGATTCGAGTGTGTTCTGGAACCAATCGATCACACCGCGCCGGATCGTGTCCGAGCGCACTTCGTCAGGCTTGTGCGGGTCGTCTACGATGATCGCGCCGCCGAAGCCCTCGCGGATTTTTCCGGCACCGAAACCGGTGATCGTGCCGCCTGCGCCCGTGGCATACATCACGCCACCGGCGGTTGTAGTCCAGTGTGCGCCGGCATCAGAGTCGAGCGTCACCGCGGGGAACACTTCACCGTAAGCCTCGTGCTGCATCAGCGATCGGGCATTGACGCTGTTGTTCCGTGCCAGTGGCGTAGCATAGCTGACGTGGATGAACTCGCTGTCGGGAGCCTTGCCCATCGCCCAGGCAATGAAGTTCACCACTGCCAGTTCGGTTTTGGAATAGCGTGGCGGGATATTGATGATCAGCCGCTTGCACTCGCCGCGGTACACCCGCATCAGGGCATCGCATACGGCCCGATGGTGCCAGTTGTGCAGCCACTTGAATCCCTTGCGCCGCTTGAACATGTAGCGCGCAAAAAAGTAGAGATCCTCTTGTGCCTCAACCTGGATGGCCAGCTGTCTCGCCGCGTCAGTAGTCGTCGAGGATCTTGTTTCGGGCAGCACGGTATTCCTCCAGCGAGACGGCCGTGTGCTGCACGGGCCCGCCCCCTGGGCCGGTGAGTTCTTTCTTCACGCGCTCGGCGTACTTGTCAGGATCCCGTGCCTTCAGCAGGAAGATCAGCAGGGTGTCGCTGTACTCGCGGATCGAGCCGACCTTCACGCCCTTGTAGAACACCGGCCTGAGTGTGCCGACGCAGGCACGGCGTACAGCCTCATCTTCCAGAGCGGCCGTGCCATACGTCACCGCCTTATCCCAAGCCGCGGCGAAGCGCTTGTCTTTAGCCTTCAGCTCGTACAGGTAGGGACGGGCCATCCTGATCGCCTTGGCCGCGGCACTGACGTTTGCAGTATCGGCCAGCACCTCCAGAAACCGTGCTTCTTTTTCAGGTGTCAGTTTTGTCAGTTTGGCCATGGCGGTATCCCACGCGTTTGGCTGCTCCAAATGAAAAACCCGCCGATTAACGGCGGGGATTGCTCATGCTTTAGGCCGGCTAACAAAACCTATGTTTCGGATAGTTGCGAACTTGATAGATCAGTAACTTACCGATGAGTCATGCGGTTTTGTTAGCAGCTCTTAGTCACTATTCCTTGACCAGAGCAAGGGCTTCAGTCGGGAAAGAGTGATAAGAGGCTTTATCAGCTTCGTAAGAAGTGAACCACACGCATAGCCATCCCTCGCGATCCTGTCTCTGGATGGTCATGCGCGGTCCGCCACTCTTCAACCGGACAACATCACCAACTTTAAAGTTATCGTCGTTCATATCATGACTCCTTTTGTCGTGGAATTATGAAGATTGTGATGATGTACGAGATTTTCAATCAGTCAATGAACGCCCCAACGTATAAGCATGCCGCTAATCTCATGTGGAAGCCATGAAAAAAGCCCCGCTTCATGGCGGGGCTTGGTGCTTGGAATGTGCTGTGCCTAATCGCTGGATTGCTTTTTCCGGACATCGTCATCAAAGCGTGCCCGATTTTTGAGGTAGTTGAGCGTTGATGTAATTTCAGAATACAGTTCAACAGTCGTGGCTTCATTGCCGGCCTTGTATGCCGCCGCATAGTCCAGAATCAGCGTAAGGAGTGTGTGTTTCCCCTCGGCATTGAGGACAAGGTGGCCTCCATTGTTCCGAGACTCGAGGTCCTTGGGACCATAGCGGTTGTCATCCCGCACGGGCTCAAAGCTGGCACATGACCGGTCACCATATCGGAGATCACTCAAGAGGGTAGAGAGCGCTTCCGCTTCGTCCCGAGCTTCTACTTCTTGGCGGATCACGATGTCGTACACGATAGGCTTCATTTATACGCTCCAATGACATTGGGTATGGCATGGACTGTAAACGAAAAGGCCCGCATCGTCATGCGTGCGGGCCTTGCCTGAATCGTGGACGCAACTCGACCACCACAGCGTCAATATACCTGATCCCCGTGGTTATTGGGGGTTATGGCCAGCATTCGCATATATGCCGAAATCACCCTACAACCCAAGGGATGTTTCCTTCAGCCCGTACGCGCGAGCAATACGTCGACCCGATCCCTCTCGTTCGCGCAAACTGGCGGCCACTTTGCCAGAGCGTCGTAGCTTAACCAAAACGGACATGATCTCTGCTGGCTGATGATGAAATTCCAGCGCAGCTTCAATCTCGCCCAAAAACATCGGCCTCGGAGCATCGGCCAGTACGTCGCAGATGCGTGACGAGAGCCCGTTGCCACGTGGTCGCTTCATGCTGCCACCCGATGGCTTTCCCGCCAGAGCCGGCCGAACCTGAGCGTGGCGGCCAGTAGCACGGTGTCGAAGGCCCGGGCCGACATGCCGAGGCGCCGGGCCACGGCCTCATCCGTCAGGGCAGGGAAGTAAACGTGCCGGGCCTGCAGTGCCTGGCGCTCTGCGGCCGGCATGGTGGTCACCAGCTTTTCCACCAGCTCGCCTGTCCTCTGGTCGTAGCGGAACCGGAACCGCTTTTCTGCATCTTCTTCGAACACGTAGCGGGCCGGATCATCCATGCAGCGGTGCTCGATCGACACACACGACTGGCTCCGGTTGCCGGGATCGACAGCCCACTTGGCCCAGTAGGCGAGGGCGGCTGCAGGTTCAATCATGGTCACCTCCCATTTTCCTCACTCGAAAATTTCCGCGTGCCACCCGCCACCGTCCTTTTTTGCCCGGACTTTGACCGCGATGAAACGGAACGGATACATGTCGGCGGCGATCTTGATCTTGGCGCGGGCATCGTCCTGCCAGAAGCCTTTGACCTCGTGTGCTTCCATCACGCCGCTGGCCAGCATGACCGCGAAGTCAGGGGTGTAGAACGTATTGTCGGCAAGCCTGAATTTCAGCCCTTCGAACTTGAACCACGCCACCTCACCAGCATGGCGCCGTTGCTCAAGATGCTTGGCATATGCCTCTTCGGTCTTGTTCATCTGGCCGGTTTTCAGACGGCCAAGTGCTTGCATGCCTCGCTTGGCGTGACGTTGGGTACCGAACTGGATTTCCTGATTCATGAACATTTCCTTTAGTTGCTGGCGCTGCCACGAGACATGCCGAGCCGTGAGAGCAGGGCGTCGCTGACGGACAGGCCGTACCGGGTGCGCACCGCATGGGCGTACTGGAGCGAGATGCACGGGTAGCTGGCCGGCGCCTTGTTGATTGGCTCGGTCCAGCTCAGGTCGAGACCGTCCGGATACTGCTGGCCATCCTGCGACTGCTTCCGGGCTTGTTTCCGGGCTTCGGAGAGCATCCGCGATACCTCGGCTTCGGAGCGGGTAGTCTTGCCCGGGGCGGGGAGGGACTGTTCCCGTGGTGCGGCAACCGGGATCGGCCTGTCCGCATCCGCTGCAGCCTGTTCCCAAGCGGCACGCCAGCGTCCGGCCAGCTCACGCCAGCCCAGATGCAGCATGTCGCCCCCGACGCGCTGGGCTGCCCAGAAATGCCGGGGGCTCGGCCAGGTTTCCTGCTGGCCTGCATGGCGCCGGACCATCTGGTCGGCGGCGTCGTAGAACGCCGGCTCGGGATCGCTGTTGGCTTGCGGGCGACAGGCTTTCAGGAACTGCGTCAGGCTGGGCGGCCTCTCGTGCCGACGGCGACATACGGTCAGGGCCGTGGCGATTTCCTGCGGAGTGATTCCCTCTTCACAGAACGCCTCAACCCACGTGTCTTTCCAAGCCTCCGTGGCCTCTTCGCTGGGGAAATTTGCCTGCCAGAGGTTCGGGTACATGCCGTCCAGGCGGTTGTACAGGCGGGTGATCATCGATTTGTTTTCGAGGGCCGGGCGCGGTGTAAGCCAGACGCTGGCATTCACCGTCGATGATGATGGCTTCGGGTTCATCGTGAATCCTCTGGTTGATGTATGCCGACGGGTCGAAAGATCTGCGCCCGTTACCTCCGCTTGCTACCCGTGGGGCAGGCTCACGCAGCAGCGTGTCGAGAAATCCGGCGTTGACCGGCTGGGCGCTTTGCTGGTCAGCCCGCCGGCGCTGGGCGAGATCCAGCGCAGTCAGCAACTGCGCATCGCTGACTCCCTCGGCAGCCCATGCCAGCACCCTCGGATCCTGGGCCTGCAGCGCAGCACCCCGCTTGCGCAGCATCGCGGTGATTTCGTTGGCCCGGGCCTTGTTTGGATCAGCCCGGTTGGCAGGCGGCGGCGAAGCCCCGTTTGCGCGCTGAACTGGTGGAGTTCCTTTGCCGCTGCTTTCCTCCTGCTCCTGTTCTTGTTCCTGCTCCTGTTCCTGCTCTTGGCTTCCAAGGGACTTTGAAGGGGCTTCAAAGGGGCTTGCGTCAAAATGCTCTTCAGGCAAGTGGTAAACCGACTGGTATCGTCTGTAAAACCCTTGCCGGACAAGGCTTTCAGGGATGCGCTCATATTCGTTGCGCACACCGGCTACACGGTTGTCGTTAGGCTTTAGTGAGTCGCCGATCTGGAATCGGGCCATTTCGTGTACCCAAACCAGCTCCATATCGGCTTCATAGGTGCAAAATCCTGCATCAATCAGGCTTTGAAGCCCCTTTGAAGCCCCTTCCAGGGGTAGTCCGGTTTCATGTGCGATGTAGATCAGCGGGCAATGAAATACGCCGATCATGTTGGCGTGGGGTGTCGTCATCAGGTACATGGCGACAACCTGGGCTTCTGGATTGCCCCGTAACGAGCGACCGGTACGACCGGTCCAGAAAGTGGGCGCTATTTTTGCGTAGTCACGCATGGCACAGTCCCCCGCTCATGGTGAGGCATGTGCTACTACGAAGGAGCTTTGAAGCCCCTTGCGAGTGAAATCCTTTTACCCCGCCGCCCAGACCGCAGAACAGGTGAAAGTGACGAATCTCGCGGATTTCCATGATCACCCCTCCACCCGGCGCAGCATCCCGACGGTTGCAGAAAGCAGGTGCCGTAACTCGATGGCGATCTGTTTCCTCTCTCCCGGGCTGATCTGCTCGCCCCATTCGCTGTCGGGGTGCTCGGCCTCGTCGATCTTGTGGCCAACGTGCCCGCATTCGGCCGTCAGGCGACAAAATTCGCGGGCAAGATCCTTCATGCTGATGTCGCCAGAGGGCAGGGCAACGGTCGTCCGGTTGCACAGGGCCGCCAAAGCATCCGCAATGGCGGGATCCTGCGTCCGGTCGGTGATCTCGGCGGCTTCTTCCAGCGTCAGTTGGTTGCTGTCGTAATTCGGGTTCAGCTTGTTGGCAAGCGTGGTCGGGTTCTTGCCCATGACCGTGGCCAGCCCGGCGATGCCGTTGTGGAACCGCTTGGCCAGCATCTGGGCCGCAGCCGTGACGTGTGCGTAGGCTCCCATGACTAGCCTGCCTTTCTCATGGGGACGACTTCACATTCGGTAGTTAGGCTTGAGTCATGGGGCGAGTATTGATGCTCTTTTGGGTAGAGGTCTGGCCGTAGTTCGTGACGGGAGACCCCCGTTTCACGTTCGATGGACAAAACGTACTCAGCCGGCACCTTTTCGGACTTTTTCCAATATGAAATGTGCTGCTGCTTAACGAGCTTCCCTGGCGAACTGATTTTCGCTGCTAGAAGCGCCTGCGATCCCGCATGCTCAATGGCTTTGTCGAGTGCTGGTGCTGACATGGTAGCGTCCTTATTTTCAACAGATTTGCCTGTAGTTTATAACAAACAAATTTGTCAGCACAACAACAAAGATTTTTGTAACCTCATTCTCATGGAAACGTACGCAGAACGCCTTGCTTGGGCGATGGACCGCGCCGCTATTGGTCAGAATGAACTGGCCAGGCTGGTGGGTATCAAGCAGCAGTCGATCCAGTACCTGCGCAATCCAAAGAACGCAGCAGGAGGGAGTCGCTACAACGCCAAAATTGCGTTGGCACTGGGTGTTTCTCCCGAGTGGCTTGAAGCGGGTATAGGGGAGCCTATTGCAGATCAGGCACGACATAAGCCTGGTGAGGCATGCACATCCATGCCTGTCAACATAGAACCGGCCCCTGGCATTCGTTGTCTTGTTCCGTTGATTTCTTGGGTTCAGGCTGGAAACTGGAGCGAAGTGATTGATAGTCTGGCACCGGGGGACGCAGAAGACTGGCTACCCTGTATGCGGCATGTCGGACCGCATGCCTTTGCACTGCGTGTACGCGGAGTGTCGATGGAGCCGAAGTATCAGGATGGAGACATCATCTTTGTCGACCCAGATGCACCGGCCGAACATGGGCGAAACGTGGTAGTCCGTCTGGAAGACGATAATGAGGCAACCTTCAAACAACTTGTTGTTGAAGGTGAACACAAATTTCTCAAGCCGCTCAATCCTGACTGGCCAGGTCCAAAACTGTTACCTATCAATGGCAATGCGAGTCTATGCGGTGTAGTAGTTGGAAAATGGGTATCGGAGTAACCGCCAGCAATCACGTATGCCATTTAGCGATCACAGCCCGCCACTCGGCGGGTTTTGCATTTTTTAACGCGGAAAATCAATAAAAAACCCCACCAAATGGTGGGTTTGCGGCGAGGATTGCTTCCTACTGTTTTCTGCGGAAATTTTCGTCATTTGAGCAATAACTGTAGGCGTCAAATAGCAGACCTGGCAACCGAAGCAGATTTTCTGGGCGATCAATAATTATCTGTTCACCTGCGCCTATTTCCAACCCTGCGCGGGAAACTTCATTGCGCGACTGCTCGGATAATGCGAAAGGTAGCTGAATGCTTGGGCGCTGTTTGTTATCAAAATAGCGCAGTAACCAGCGGTTGGTTTTTCCTTGGTACAGGACGCTGAAGTAGCTCTCCGTATCACGGGCATGTAGATCCGCATCATCACCAAGTACAAGCTTGGCATTGGCGAAAACTTGGCGCTCGGTATGCGTAGTCACGATACGGCTGTTATCTGGATCAACAATAGGCGCAGTAGGATCAATCGGCTTTTCAGCTTCGATACGTCCATCATCCGGCGATTCTTGCGGTTTGGCACTTGCCGACAACCCCGATACCACCATTGCACTGACCGAGCGTTCAACCGCTTGACGAACCAATGGTGTGATTGTCTCCAAGAAGCGCTGGTTGAGTTGGCGCTGGATGCTTGAACGATTTGCAACATAGCGGACAAAGTCAGTGTCTACATCGCGAAGGCTGTCACTGATTACCTTGATAAAGGCCGCTAGGTAAATACTTTCCTCAGCCAAGGTACGCAAGGCCTCCGGCTGAAACTGGTCATGTCGGAAGCGATGCAGCTGCTGAATATCAGCATCGGTGACAGTCGTCAGGTCGATCGTCAAGAACGGCTCAGCATCCATGATGTTCTTGTTGTCGAGATCCGTGAAGAAGCGCCATTCCTTGCCATTTGTAATGGCCGATACGGCAACCTCCGGCGTGGCATTGAAATAGCGAGACAACTGCGGGCAATGGTTGACCAGCTTTTCTCCGTGGACCTTGGCCTCGACAAACATCACCGGTACACCATGGCAGAACAGCGCATAGTCGACGCGCTCCCCTGCTTTTACACCAGGAAAGTCAGCTTGATATTCAGCTTTGACTTTAGTCGGGTCAAAGGCGCTGAAGCCGAGAATATCCAGTAACGGCAGGATCAATGCTTGCTTCGTGGTTTCCTCGGTCGAGCACAGGCTGCCCATCTTTTTAATGTGCTCAACGTGTGCGAGCACTCGGTCCTTGAACGCAGCCGTCATGCGTAGCCCTTCTTCAAGATCTGCAAAAGCGTATCTCCATTACTTGAACATAAAAGCCATACGCCATCAATGCGTGATTCCTGAATCGCTTGGTGTGATCGGCAACCTCTCTGTTGGCTAACAAAATTATCTGTTGACACTCAACAAACATATTTGTAGATTGATGACAGATAACCCTGTTGAGAGGTCGCTATGAAGAGCCTGAAAACCGCCATTACCCGCCTGCGTTACGCCTTGGCCCAGCGCCGGGTCGTGCGCCTTGGTGTCCAGAAATTCCGTGTCGCAACCGACGCGGAGCGCGAAAAGCGGGCCATCCGCGACGCAGCCGAGGCCTACTGCCGGCAGATCGACCGAGATTCCCGTGTCCTGTTCGAGCAACTGTCCTACGAGCTGGATGAAGCATGCCGGTACCGGCAGGTCCTGAAAGAGCAGCTGGGCATGAGTGCCCCCGTACAGCTGCACGAGATCAGCACGGGTGAAGCCATCGCCAATGCCGTTATGTCCCGGCGCCAGGGGCAGCCGTCATGAACACCATCATCACGATCCGCGCCAGCTCGCTGGCTGAACTGTTCGATTGCCCGGCCCGATGGGCGGCCAAACACCTGCTCGGTATGCGCCTGCCGTCATCCGGTGCCGCCCGGCTCGGTACCGCGGTACATGCCGGTACCGCCCTGTTTGACCAATCCCGGCTGGATGGCAATCCGCTGACCGCCGACGAAGCGGCCGGCGCCCTGGTCGATGCCTTGCACGGCAAGGATGACACCGAGGGCAACGGGGAGGTCGACTGGGGCGACACCGATCCGCGCTCGGCCGAGAAGATCGGGCTGGCGCTGCATGCCCGGTACTGCGCCGACATTGCCCCGCACCAGGACTACACGGGCGTCGAAGTCTCATGCGAGAGACTGGAAATCACGGACCTGGGCATTGCGCTGACCGGCACCACCGACCGTATCCGCCGGCTACCGGATGGCCAGCTCGGCATTGCCGACCTCAAGACCGGGGGCAGGGCAGTGGGCAGTGATGGCGCCGCCGTGACCCAGGGCCACGGGCCGCAGATGGGCGTGTACGAGCTGATCGCCGAGTTTGCCGTCGGCCAGCCCCTGACCGCGCCGGCCCAGATCATCGGCCTGCAGACCGGCAAGACGGCCAGTGCCCAGCGTGTCGGCACCGGGGAAATCCACGGCGCCCGGGATGCGCTGCTCGGTGATGAAGAGCGGCCCGGACTGCTCCAGCACGCCAGCCGGCTGATCCATTCCGGATCCTTCTACGGCAATCCGAAATCCGTCCTCTGCTCGGCCAGGTATTGCCCGGCCCACGCGACCTGCAAGTTCAAAGGCTAATCAGGAGAACCATCGAAATGAATCAAGTCGCCAGTATCCAAGCGCTTCGGCAGCCACCCCCGGCTGAAATGCAGATGCCACAGGTCAGCGTCGGCCTTACCAACCTGCAAGGCTTCGAGCTTGCCCAGCGCGCTGCCAAGCTGCTGGCCAGCTCGACGCTGGTTCCCAAGGAATACCAAGGCAACCTGCCCAACTGCGTGATCGCCCTGAACATGGCCCAGCGCGTCGGTGCCGACCCGCTGATGGTGATGCAGAACCTCGTCATCGTGCATGGCCGCCCGACTTGGTCGGCGCAGTTCCTGATTGCCACCGTCAACACCTGCGGCCGGTTCAGCGCGCTACGTTTCGAGTTCTTCGGCGAGCGCAACACCGACGAATGGGGCTGCCGTGCCTGGGCGATCGAGAAAGCTACCGGCGAAAAGCTGGTGGGCTCGGACGTGACCATAGGTATCGCCAAGAAAGAGGGCTGGTACGGCAAGAACGGGAGCAAATGGCAGTCGATCCCTCAGCAGATGCTGATGTACCGGGCCGGCGGCTGGTGGACCCGCGCTTTTGCCCCGGAACTGTCGATGGGCCTGCAGACTGCCGACGAAGCCGGCGACATCTACGACGCCACCCCGGACGCCTCCGGCACCTACTCGGTGAGCATGGATGACCTGCACCGCACCGAGGCCAGTATCGAGCAGCAAGCCGCACAGGAGGCACCGGCCTCGGCCGCACCGGTCGATGTCGATCCCCGGACAGGCGAGGTGATTGGCAAGGACGAGGCAGATCACAGCCCTGATGAGCTGGGCCTGCAGGACGCGCTGGCTGCCCTCAAGGATGGCGATCTGGCCGTTGCCCAGGACATTGCCCGCGGACTCAGCGAAACCGACCGGGCGATTGTCGACCAGGCCATCGAGAACAAGCGGACCACTCGCCGGCGGCCGGCCGCTGGACTGGATCTGGAGTAACCGGAATGTGCATGACCAACAAGCGGGTCGACCAGGTGTTTTCCGAGCCCAGGTTCCGGCAATTGCTGACCGACGCAGATACCAATGCCAAAGCTGACTGGGACCGTACGTTCGTCGATGACCTGACGGACCGGTTCAGTCACTACGGCATGGGGATGTACCTGAGCCCGCTGCAGCGACACCACCTTGAACGCATCGCTGAAACCCACTGATCCGAGAAGAACATGACCAGCTACCACGACATCCCTGCGCTGCTGCGCGCCAGCGGCGAACTGACGGCCAGCGACATTGCCGCCCGGATGCAGATCGACACGGACGATACCCTGCACCTGCTGTCCCAGCACCTCAATGCCGGAGAAGTTGAACGCCTCTGCCGCGGTACCGGCCGGCCACCGGTGTACGCCGCCATGGGCACAACGGTACTCACGGCCAAGACCAACGGGCAAACCCGGGCCAAACCCGCCCAGATCAAGGCGCCGCGCCGACGGGCCTTCTCGCCGGTCAACCTGCACGGCTTTCACGCCAAGGCCGACGGTACCGTCACGCTGTTCCTTGACCGCCGTCTGAGCGCCAGCAGCATCACCTTCACCGCGGACCAGCTCCGCAAAATGGCCGCCGACGCAGAGCGGGCAGCCGTCTGACCTGAAAGGACCAACACCATGAATGCCCCTCTCGATTTTCGCCAGATGACTGCCGACACCATCGGAAAAGACCTGTTGCAGGCACTGGTGCAGGAGGTTCGCCTGATGCCCGACGTGTGGCCAAAGCTGAACCAGCACCGGCAAAACGAAATCATTGACCGCCTCCGCAAGCGTGTGGATACCAACGTGCGCATGGCCGTACACATCCTGGCCAGCGAAGGCCGCACCACGGTGGTCGGCGAGCTGGATCAGGTCGTGCGCAAGGACGGTATCAAGGCCGTGTTCAAGATCAACAGCGCTGCTGCCGGCCGTCATGACCTGTTCGACAGTGAAGGCAAGGCATGCCTGATCGTCGTTGCTGACGCTGGCGAGAACCTGGCCGGCATGGACGAAGTGGCCGGAGAGCCGGACCAGCGTGCCATGGACCTTGGTCACGAGTACCACGACAACGACGGCGGCGGCATGGATGGGCCGGCCGCGGGCGGCAACGTGATTGATGCCGAACCGGCCACCGGGCAGATGCCACCCGCCTTGCCCGCTCCGGACGAAGCCACGGTCACAGACCTCGAACGTGATCAGGCATGGGAAAACGGCTGGCGTGCGGCAGAGGCCGGCGAGCCGGAAAGCGCCTGCCCGGTACAGACCGGCGAGCTGTGCATCCAGTGGGTCAAGGGCTGGAAAGCCTGGCATGAACAGCAGGAAGAGGAGCGGGCCGGGCGGGAAGCCGCCACCGCAAGCCGCGAGATCACTGTCCGGTTCCGCCATCCGCAGAATCAGGACATGACCTGGTCGGGGCGTGGCCGCAAACCGGCATGGGTGCAGGAGTGGCTCGACAAGGGTGGCTCGCTTGCAGACCTGGATGTGAGCAACGACGACCAGCAGGCCGCCTGACAACAGCATGCCCGGGGCCACGAAACCGTGGTCCCGGCTGAAGGATGACCCCATGAACAAACTGATCATCATCATCGCCGTCGAGGATCCGGTATCCCGCGGTTACGTCGAACGCCTGCAGCGTGTGAACAGCGAGCGGCGCGGCCGGGTTAGCTATCTGGAAAGCCGGGTCAGCTATCTGGAAAAGCTTAATTGCAGAACCTCTGAAACGGCCGAGCATAACCGGACCCTGTACGAACGCAGCCTGTATGAGGTACGCCAGCTCAAGGAAAACCTCATGGAGCTGGGCCGCCAGAACATCGCGCTTGCCGCCGAGGCCGAGTCGGCCCGGTTCGATGCGGAGCAGCTTGATGCCGCGAACGCCCGCATCCGTGAACTGGAAGCCGCACTGACCGTTTCAAAACTGCCGGCCAACAGCCGGGCTGCCGTCATCCAGCTGGTGCAGGAGGCAGCATGAAATTTATCGATGCACTGCAAACCTCCGGTGCAAGTGCGCTTGGTCCGCTCAGGAGAAGAGATGGTTCTCAACACTATTTCGCGTGCTGGAACGGTGCACCGCTTTTGCGAGATGGCAAATGGGAAGGTAGTTCTTTTCAGACGGAGCAAGAAGCGATCGATATGGCTGCAAGGTGGGCGGAGGATCAAGGCCTTCAACCGGATTCGTGCGAAGTAACGATCGGAGGTGTGCCTGCACTTCCTGTCGTTGAGAAGGCTATGGAGCTTGTGAATAGAAAAGGAGCGTCGGCATGAAACTCACCCGGATCGAAGTTCAGAATTTCCAGGGGCTGCACAGTGCCCGGCTGGCCCTGACGACCCCCGTCACCCTGATTGCCGGCCGGAACGGGGCAGGGAAGTCCAGCCTGCTCGAGGCCGTCCGCATGGCCATGTCCGGCGACCCGGTACGGGTGGCCAGAAAGAAAGACTGCGGCCAGCTGGTCACCGATGGCCACAAGGCCGGCATGGTACGGGTCGAATTTGCCGACGGGCGCTTTGCCACCGTGGCATTGCCGGACGGCAAGGTGAACCGGCATGGCCAGATCGTCGAGGATCCTGACAAGGCCCGTGCCGCGCTGCCCTATGTCCTTGATGCGCCCCTGTTTGCGCAGGCCGGGCAGGATGCCCGCCGGGAACTGCTCTTTGCCCTGACCGGATGTTCGGCCTCGGCAGAGGAAGTACAGCAACGACTCATCAGCCGCGGTGCGGATCCGGCCCGGGTCATGGCAGTCTTGCCTCTCTTGCGCAGTGACTTTGACACCGCCGAGAAAGCCGCCCGGACCCGGGCGACCGAAGCCAAGGGTGCCTGGCGTGCCGTCACGGGCGAAGCCTACGGCGAGAAGAAGGCGGAATTGTGGGCGCCTTCGTCCGTGCCGCTGGTGGAAGAAACCGGGCTGCTGGCCATCGAGCAGGAGCTGGATGTCGTCGATGGAGAAATTGCTGCGGCCCAGCAACGTCTGGGCGCCATGCAGGCAGAACGCAAGGCCCGTCAGGACAGCATCGGCCAGCGCGCAACGCTGGAAGAACGCGCCGGCCGCCTCGAGCGGATCCGGGTCAAGCTGGCTGCTGATGAAGCCGAGCTGGCCGACTGGGCCGCCAGGATTGCCGGTGCAACAGCGGGGGCAGGCACCCATCGCAACGGAACCATCCATGACCTGGCCCGCGCACTGAATGGCCTGATCGACGAAGCGCAGCCGCTCGGGATTGATCGCCCGGCCTATCAGGAAGCACTGAATGCAATGGATGCCTATGAGCGGGAATACGGGCCGCCGGGATCCGCTGCAGGTGATGCAGGTGATGCAGCTGCCCGGCTGCCGGAATACCGGCAGTCACACGACCTGATGGCCCGGGCCGTTGCCAACGACCGGCGCGACCTGGCCGCAGCCGAAGCAGCGGCAGCACAGCTGGCAGCCCTGGACGAAGGTGCCGGCCAGGAGATCACCAGCGAGGATCTGGACTGCCAACAGGCCCGGGTGACCGAGCTGACCGGTCGCCGCAGGCAACTGGCTGATGAGCTGGCCAGCCTGCGCAACAGCCAGCGCACGGCAGCCGAAGCCGGCCGCAAGACTGCCGATGCCGCCCGGCACCATGCCGATGTGCAGGGCTGGTTGCTGATTGCCGATGCACTGGCCCCCGGCGGCATCCAGGCCGAGCTGCTGTCCCGGGCGCTGGAGCCGGTCAACCGGCTGCTGAAGAGCCGCAGCGACATTGCCGGCTGGCCGGTCGTGCAGGTGGGGGCCGGGATGGAAATCACTGCCGGCGGCCGGGCCCATGCGTTGCTTTCAGAATCAGAACGCTGGCGTGCGGACGTGCTGCTGGCCATCGTCATCGCCGAGCTGTCCGGGCTGCGCATCCTGCTGGTTGACCGGTTCGACGTGCTGGACCTTGGCGGACGCAGCGAGCTGATCACCCTGCTGGACGAACTGACCTACGACGGCGGGATTGCTGCCCTCGAAACGGTGATTGTCAGCGGCACCCTGAAACAGGCGCCGGCCAGCCTGCCTGACACGATGCAGGCGGTCTGGGTGGATGGCGGCACGGCAAAGACGGTTGCAGGCGAACAGGAAAGGATTGCGGCATGACTCAAACAGCTCATGCAGAACAATCGATCAACCATGAAAGCGCGCTTTTACAGCGCCTAGAAGATCTGGTTGGCCGGCTTGAAAAGGGGGCTGCTCCGGAAATATGGACTGTCGATTCAATCGCAGAATGGCTGAGTCTGTCTCCAGTCACAATCAGGCAGCTCGTCGTTGTTCAGCCTGGATTTCCGACTCCGATACGGGCCACTGGCGCCAGAGAGGGGCAAAAACGCTGGTTTGCGGAAGAGGTAATTGACTGGGCAAGAAAGAATCGCGGCCAAATTCCAGCAAGCAGGAAGACTGGGCGTAGGAGAGCGCCCACATCGTAGCAAGCAGACACGCCTATTCAAGGCGTGTTGCAATTTCTGATGCATGCTCGTTGTAGTAGATCATCAGACTGCGAATATCGCGGTGCCCGATCATACGGGCGAGATCAAGTACATCCAGTTTTCTGGCCAGTCTGGACACAGCTTCATGACGGGTATCGTGAAAACGTATTCCAGCCAACTCTGGATAGTTCACAGCGGCTTTGTCACGATACTTCCTGAACATGGCATCAAGGAGCGATCCCGTGACCCCGAAAACAGGATCTTCTTCACGCTCCCTGGGCAATCCCAACAATATCTCCAGAATCCTGATAGCAGTTGACGACAATGGGACATTGCGGGCATCACCATTTTTGGTTTCTTCCAGCCGAAGATACCGACGTGGTAAAAAGACCCTGTCGGCAGTCAGGCCAACAATTTCACCGGCCCGCATCCCTGTTTCCATTGCAAACAAAAACGCCATTGCAACCCGCTGGATTTTATTTTGCGGAAGAGCCCATCGGGTATACCCCATGGATCTGATCAAGGCATCCGCCATGTTGTCACTGATTCTCTGCTCGCGCGGAGGCGGCTCAGGAGGTCTGCGTACTCCTTGAACTGGATTCGATGAGCACCACTTCCATTCACGACGGCACTCTTCGAATACTGCCGACAGCAAATTCATCTCACGGTTTACTGTTCCTGGCGAAACCTCTTTCAGCCTGGAGTCGCGCCAAGCAGATATCTGGTCGGACTGTATTTTGTCTACCTTGTCACCGACAAAGCTCAGCTCGCTGATGAATTTGTTCAGCCTGATACGCTCCCATCTGGCTCCCCCTTTAAGTGGGGAAACCTCATCCCGGTAGCGAGTCATCGCAGCAGTCAGGGTCTTTGACTGCTTAACCGCTTGCAGCCTTCCACTCAAAATATCTGCTTCAACCTGCGTGGCCCAAGCCACTGCCTCTGACTTTGTATCAAAGCTTCCGGACCTTCTGACGCCCAGCTTTGATACCTCTGCGCGCCATGTGTCTCCGCGTTTCCTGAAAGTGGCCATCTGGCGTAATTTTTGGCGTAATCGATATACGAAATTTACGCCAAATCTCACAAAATAACTACATGCCAACGTGAAAATTAAATGGCAACATTTTGAATTTAAACCGATTTATGTGTTTTTACCATCTATACAACCCAATGGGTCGTTGCCTATTACCGGCACCAGAAATCAAGAGCCTAGTCGCATGACTAGGCTCTTTTGCGTTGAATAAACAGACCGGGATCACAAGAGACGTCATGTCGCAGCATGAATCTCAAATCGAAATGATGCCCAGCCCAACCCATGATTGGATCAAATACGACGCATTCAGCCCGATACTACATTTTCGCAGTGTCACTATCGAATTCATCAAAAATAAAACACCTTGCTTTGACAAGGTGTTACTCATGAAAAATTAACAAAAATCTATCAAACAATAGAGTTTGTCATCTCAAAGAGATTAGGACTTAATCCCAGTCAAGAGCTCCGCCGCTTTGATATTCCGTCACTCTTGTTTCAAAAAAATTCTTTTCCTTCTTTAAGTCAATCATTTCACTCATCCATGGAAATGGATTATCGACATGCGTAAACAGTGGCTCAAGACCGATCTGCTGCATCCGACGATTGGCAATGAAATCAAGATATTCTTTGAACATGGCCGCATTAAGCCCCAGCACTCCTCGTGGCATGGTGTCTTCAGCATAGGCATATTCAAGATCGATGGCTTTCCTGAACAATCCGTACAGTTCCTCCTGAAATTCCACGGTCCATAAATGCGGATTTTCCTGCTTGATACTGTTGATCAGGTCAATGCCGAAATTGCAATGCATGGATTCATCACGCAGGATGTACTGATATTGTTCAGCCGCCCCAGTCATCTTGTTCTGTCGTCCCAATGCCAGTATCTGCACAAATCCCACGTAGAAAAACAACCCCTCCATGATGCAGGCAAAAACGATCAGGCTTTTCAGCAACAGCTGATCAGATTCAGGTGTACCGGTCTTGAAAGCAGGATCACACAGGGTATCGATAAACGGGATCAGGAATTCATCCTTGGCCCGGATCGAGGCAATTTCGTGATAGGCATTGAATACTTCACCTTCATCCAGACCAAGTGATTCCACAATGTACTGGTAGGCATGCGTATGGATGGCTTCTTCAAATGCCTGCCGCAGCAGGAACTGGCGGCATTCCGGTGCCGTAATGTGCCGATAGGTGCCCAGTACAATGTTGTTGGCAGCCAGGCTGTCGGCGGTTGTGAAAAACCCCAGGTTACGGATAACGATCCGTCGTTCGTCATCCGTCAGTCCATTGGGACGCTTCCACAGTTCGATGTCCCGCTGCATGTTGACCTCCTGCGGCATCCAGTGATTGGCGCAGGTAGCGAGATATTTGTCCCATGCCCAGTGATACTTGAACGGTACCAGCTGGTTGACATCGGTGTCCCCGTTGATGATGCGCTTGTCGACCGCGTTGACACGGCCGCCAGTCCCGGATCCGGCAGGGGAGACAGCAACGGGAGAATCTTCAAAATCCAGCATGGTGGACGTCCTTTCCGGCCCGGACATCCACCATGATCAGGTGCAGGTCAGGGCTATTGGTTGTGCAAAATTTCGACACGGAGTGCCGAAGTGTCATTCACGTGCCAGACCCGCTGGATCTGGCCAAGGTTGTACTGCAACGTGTCGCGGATCTGGAGTTCCGGCCGGTATGACAAATCAAGCCAGATTTCTCCCAGATACACAGCTTCGCCCGCCCGGACGACAAAGGGGGCATTCATGGGGAAGCGGGTGATTTTCTGGCCACTCCAGAACCCCATGTCCTGCTTGTAGTACCCGAACGCCTGCACGAAACGGTACTGTCCGGGCGGCAGGGTCAGCAGGGCCAGCTTGCCGTTGCGCGGTGAACTGCCCTCCGGCCCGAACAGGCTGTCGGTCAGCAGGCTGGCGTAAATCCTTCCGCCGGGCTGGCCGTTTTCGCCGGCGTAGTCGGCTTCGAGCGTGGCGCTGTCCGGATCGAATGCCCAGCCAGCCAGGGCCACGATGGCGTAGCCCATGCCCGCAGGAGGCGTCAGGGATCCTTTCAGCTCTTTGGCTGGCGTGGCACATCCGGCCAGCAGGAGCAAGGCAGAGAACAGGATGACAAGGCGTCGCATGATCGGTCTCTCCCGAAATCATCAGTCAGACTTTCATCCTATTCGCCCGGCCCGCCCGGCGCGACCATCCCGGTCAGTTTTTCTGCACTACTGGCAGGCTTCGCAGTCCGGATTGTCGATCGAGCAGAATTTCGGCTCGGCAACCATGCCGCCTTCTATTGGCACGGCATTCAGCTCCCCGCCGCGACCGGTGGATTTTTCGGCACTGGTGGCAGCCAGCGTGCGCAGGTAATAGGTGGTTTTCAGACCACGTACCCATGCGAGCTTGTAAAGGGTGTCGAGCTTCTTGCCCGAAGCGCCGGCCATGTAGAGGTTGAGGCTCTGCGCCTGGTCAATCCATTTCTGCCGGCGACTGGCCGCCTCGACCAGCCAGCCCGGGTCAACGTCAAATGCCGTGGCATACAGCGTTTTGATGTCCTGCGGAATCCGCTCGATGGGCGCCAGGTCACCATCAAAATACTTGAGGTCGGCCAGCATCACCGCATCCCACAACCCCAGCCGCTTGAGATCCTGCACCAGGAATTCGTTGACCACGGTGAACTCGCCGGACAGGTTGGACTTGACGAACAGGTTCTTGTAAGTCGGCTCGATCGAGGCCGAAACACCGATGATGTTGGCAATGGTCGCGGTCGGGGCGATGGCAAGGCAGTTGGAATTGCGCATGCCGAAGCGGGCGATGCGCTCGCGTACCGGCGTCCAGTCCAGCCGGCTTGAGCGGTCAACTTCAAGGTAGCCTTGACGCTCCGCGGCCAGCAGCTCGACCGAATCCTGCGGCAGGATGCCCTGGCTCCACAGGCTGCCCTCAAAGCTGGGATAGCATCCGCGCATCTCGGCCAGTTCGGTCGAAGCCAGATAGGCGTGGTAAGCGATCAGCTCCATGGATTCGTCGGCAAACCCGACGGCCGCCTGCGAACCGTAAGGCAGGCGCAGCAGGTGCAGGCAATCTTGGAAGCCCATGACACCCAGCCCCACCGGCCGGTGGCGCAGGTTGGCCGTGCGGGCCTTTTCCACCGGATAGAAATTCAGGTCAATCACGTTGTCTAGCATGCGCATGGCCACGCGCACGGTCCGGGCCAGCTTTTCCTGGTCCAATGCACCCTCCTTGAGGTGATTGGCAAGGTTGACCGAGCCCAGGTTGCAGACGGCAATTTCGTCATCGCTGGTGTTGAGCGTGATTTCGGTGCACAGGTTGGAGCTGTGCACGCGGCCGACATGCTGCTGCGGCGAGCGCAGGTTGCAGGCATCTTTCCACGTCAGCCACGGATGCCCGGTTTCAAACAGCATGGTCAGCATCTTGCGCCACAGGTCCACCGCGCGGAGGGTCTTGGCATTGCGCAGGGTGCCGGCGCGGGCCATGGCTTCGTATTCGGCATAGCGACGGGCAAATGCGCGGCCGGTCAGGTCGTGCAGGTCCGGTACGTCGGCCGGGCTGAACAGGGTCCACTCGGCGTTTTCCATCACCCGCTGCATGAAGAGGTCGGGAATCCAGTTGGCCGTGTTCATGTCGTGGGTGCGGCGGCGATCGTCGCCGGTATTCTTGCGCAGCTCCAGGAACTCCTCGATGTCGAGATGCCAGGTTTCCAGATAGGCGCACACGGCCCCTTTGCGCTTGCCGCCCTGGTTGACCGCTACGGCCGTATCGTTGGCCACCTTCAGGAAAGGCACCACCCCCTGCGACTGGCCGTTGGTGCCCTTGATGTGGCTGCCCAGTGCCCGCACCGGCGTCCAGTCGTTGCCCAGACCTCCGGCAAACTTGGACAGCTGCGCGTTTTCCTTGATGGCATCGAAAATGCCGTCAAGGCTGTCCGCGATGGTGGTCAGGTAGCAGCTCGACAGCTGGCTGTGGCGGGTGCCGGCGTTGAAGAGCGTCGGCGTCGAGCTCATGAAATCAAAGCGGGACAGCAGGTCATAGAATTCCATGGCCTGGGTGGTCGGATCGGCCTCGTTCAGGGCCAGCCCCATGGCGACGCGCATGAAGAAGGTCTGCGGCATTTCGATGCGCCGGCCATCGACATGCAGGAAATAGCGGTCGTACAGGGTTTGCAGGCCCAGATAGCCAAACTGCCGGTCGCGCTCGCCATCCAGCGCAGCCGCCAGCCGCGGCAGGTCAAAATCAGCCAGTCGCGGGTCCAGCAGATCTGCCTGCATGCCACGCTGGATGCCCTGCTGGAACACTTCGGCATAAGTGGCAGCCACACCGCCTGCCACTTCGCGGCGGATGGTATCGAGCAACAGGCGGGCAGTCACCTTGTCGTAAGCCGGATCCCGTTCGATCCATTGCCGGGCCGACAGGATCAGTGCCCGTTCCACTTCGGCTTCGGTCACGCCGTCGTAGAGGTTCTTCAGGGTATCTGCCAGCAAGGCTGCCGGCCGGGTATCGGCCTCCAGCCCGTGGCAAGCGGCTTCGAGCTGCCTCCCCAGACGCTCGATGTCCAGCGGAGCCCGGCTGCCGTCCGGACGGGTAACGTGCAGGGCCGGCAGCTGGTCGATGCCCAGCGCTGCGTGACGGGCACGCCGCTCGGCTGCACGCGCCTCGCGGTACAGCACATAGGCGCGGGCAACTTCGTGCTCACCCGAACGCATCAGTGCGAGTTCGACCTGGTCCTGGATATCCTCGATGGCAATGGCGCTGCCTTCCGGGCGGCGGCCGGTCAGGGCATTGACGACGTCCTGTGTCAGCCGGGCGACTTCATCACGCAAACGGCTCGACTGTCCGGCGGATTCTCCTTGTACGGCGATGAAGGCCTTGCGCATGGCAAGGGCGATTTTGTCGGCGTTGAACGGAACCACGTCGCCGGTACGGCGTATGCAGAGACAAGAGGCAGTGACGGTCGTCGTCATACGGTGTTTCTCCCTGGAGACCCTGGCCGGACAGTGATGTCCGGCACGCAAGAGCACAAGATGTTGTGTTGAACGAGCTTTGTTTTCCCAAATTGTAGTGCCAATTTATTGTTCAAGACAATTCATGAACAAAAAAATACGGGCTGTTTTCCGGAGAGGAGCAAGTAGGGAAAGCGGGGAAAAACAACTAAGCTGTTGAGCACAAACAAGGAAATTCATCTGTTGCAATCTGCCTGCCGTCTGGCAGCTTGCCGGCTTGCCCAAAGCCGGTCGGGCAGGGCGCGTGACTTGACCGGACGGGAAGATGTGACAGAATGATGAACCTCCAGAATATAACCAAAAGCTAAAACACGGCCGTGTCAACCCCGTGGCGCAATGCCTGAGCCATTCGTCATCAAACCGGGAGAACGGCCGGTTTGCCTACTTCCGAAAGGACTGTCCCGATGATCCGACGCTCGCTGTTGGCTGCACTTCCGCTCGGCCTGATGCCGATGCTGGCTCAGGCCGCCGACCTGCCCGGCGCCGAACTTTCGCTTGCCTGGGCCTTGCCCTTTGCCGGCATTCTGCTTTCGATCGCCTTGTTCCCGCTGCTGGCCCCCCATTTCTGGCACCACCATTTCGGCAAGATCAGCGCCTTCTGGGCTGCGTGCTTCCTCGTGCCTGCGGCACTGATTTACGGTACCGGTACCGCAGCCGGTGTAGTGGTGCATGCACTGGTGGACGAATACATTCCGTTCATCGTGCTGCTGTTCTCGCTCTACACCGTTTCGGGAGGCATCCTGATCAGTGGCAACCTGCACGGGTCGCCCAAACTGAATACCGGCATTCTGGCCCTCGGCACGGTATGCGCCAGCCTGATGGGCACGACCGGTGCCGCCATGCTGCTGATCCGCCCGCTGCTGCGCGCCAACGACAACCGCAAGCACAACGTGCATGTGGTGGTGTTCTTCATTTTCCTCGTAGCCAACATCGGTGGTGGTCTGACCCCTATCGGTGACCCGCCGCTGTTTCTGGGCTTCCTGAAAGGTGTGGATTTCTTCTGGACCCTGGAGCACATGGTGCTACCGGTGATCATGGCCTCGGTTCTGCTGCTGGTGCTGTTCTACTTCATCGACAGCTATTTCTACCGCAAGGAAAACATCGAGCCGGCCGATCCGACGCCAGACACGCCGTTTCGGATTTTCGGGTCGTTCAACTTCATCCTGCTGGGCGTGATAGTGGCGGCCGTGCTGATGTCCGGCCTGTGGAAACCAGGAATCCAGTTCGAAATACTGGGTGCCAAGTGGCAGCTGCAAAACATCGTGCGCGACCTGATCATGATCGGCGTGGCACTGGCCTCATTGCAGTTCACACCCAAAAAACTGCGTGAACTCAACGAGTTCAACTGGTTCCCGATCCTGGAAGTGGCCAAGCTGTTTGCCGGCATCTTCATCGCCATGGCTCCGGCCATCGCCATCCTGAGGGCCGGTGTCGGTGGCGCCATGGCGCCGCTGGTACAGCTGGTGTCGACTCCTGATGGCCAGCCCATCGACGGCATGTACTTCTGGATGACCGGCATCCTGTCGAGCTTCCTCGACAATGCGCCGACCTATCTGGTGTTCTTCAACCTCGCCCACGGCGATCCGGTACACCTGATGGGCGAAATGGCCTCCACCCTCCTCGCCATTTCAGCCGGTGCAGTGTTCATGGGAGCCAACACCTACATCGGTAATGCGCCCAACTTCATGGTCAAGGCCATTGCCGAAGGGCAGGGCGTGAAAATGCCGAGTTTCTTTGGCTACATGCTGTGGTCCGGGCTGATCCTGCTGCCGCTTTTCGTACTGGTGACGCTGGTGTTCTTCCACTTCTGACCCACCGGCCTCCCCGCGAAAAAACCGCCTGTTGCAAGGCGGTTTTTTCATCTTGCTGCTTGAAGATTGCCGGCCCCGGTGCCCACAATCAGAGACAAGAGGAGGATTGCCGTGTTCGATTTCTGGCGCAGACGCAAGATCGACAAACTGGTGGCAGGAGAGCCGCTGCCCCGGGATGACTGGGCCCGGCTGGTAGAGCCCATGCCGATACTGGCCGGTCTGACCCGCCCTGAATGGCAAGCGCTTTACCAACGGGCAGCCTGGTTTTTTGCGGACAAGGAATTCGGGGCACCGGATGACCTTGAGGTCAGCGCAGACATGGCGCTGGTCATCGCCGCCCAGGCAGCCTTGCCGATCCTGGCTCTGGACATCGACAGCTACCACGACTGGAAAGGCGTAATCGTGTATCCCGATGCCTTCATTACCCGCGAAGCGTGGGGGGACGAGTTCGGACTGGTACACGAAGACGAAAAGGTCCTGATCGGACAGGCGCGGGGCGACGGGCCACTGCTGCTGTCGTGGCCGGACAGCGCCCAGTCACCGCTGCTGGATGGCTGGAACGTGGTCATTCACGAGTGTGCCCACAAGCTCGACATGCAGACCGGGGCGGCCAACGGCTGTCCGGCCTTGCACAGCGGAATGAAGCAGGCGGCATGGGCCGAAGCATTCGGACGGGCCTATGACACTTTTTGCACCGAAGTGGAGCACGGAACTGCCGGTTGGCTGGATCCGTATGCCAGCGAATCACCGGCCGAGTTTTTTGCCGTGCTGAGTGAATACTTCTTTGAAGCCCCTCACTGGATCCAGGAACACATGCCGGCAGTATTCGGGCAGCTCCGGCTCTTTTACCGCCAGGATCCGTCCCGGCGGCTGCCACGGCTGCCACTCACCGTCATCTGGCCGGATGCGGTGCGGCATGCACCAATGTAGTGACAGGCAGGCCAGCCAGCTGTGCGGCCAGCTGCTCATCCAGTTGTGTCAACAAGGGCAGGCCTTCTGCCAGCCAGCGGGCAAGCCGGGTGGCATGGCAGTCCGGCCAGGCATACGGTTGATCCAGCCACAGGCAGGCAATGTCCAGCAACGGCTGCAAATGCGTGCGCTGGTTCAACAGACTGTCGCGCCAGCGCTGGATGAACGGTCCTGAAGCGGGATCACACGCCGCTTGAGCATGAACGAGCCAGACATGCTCGATACCCTGCTGGACATGCCGACAAAAGCTGCCCGCCCCAGGCGGCCCGACGTGGACGGCGGCACCGGCAAAGAACGCCAGCCGGTCCAGACACGGCCGGATGGTGCCCGTGTGCTCGGTCGCAGCGCCCCATGCAAGGGCAAATCCGGCCTGCTCGCCAAAAGGATGCCAGGGACCGGCAATTTCCGCATACCGGCATTGCGCCTGCCGGCAGCTTTCATGCCGGTCCGGCAGGGTCATGAACCAGTCTGTCGAGGCATCCAGCACCACGCTTCCGCACGGAAGGCCCTGCCGGAGCAGCAGCTCCCAGCCTTCACGGTCACACAGGCAGACCTGTGTGCAACCCTCCATGCCTGCGGCCCGCCGGTTCAATCGAGCGGCGAGCCAGGCAAGGTGGGGAGAACTCCCCAGGCAGGTCAGCACAAAGGGCATACCCTAGCAGGCGGTCCGTGGCAGGTAGTGGACGGGAAAAAGCGGCGTGATGACGGACTCTGGCAAATTGAAAACGGTTCTTATGATGAATCCGGAAATGCAGGATCGTCAATGACATATCCCGCATGGCAACATGATCAGGAGCCTGGTCGGCAAGGTCAAAAAAACCATACCTTTTCTGCTGGCCGGGCAGACTGGCTGACCTCATCCGGAACAAGCACCATCGCCCGCTTCCGGCATGCCGGTTGCAGCGGCGGCTCAGTTGACCACGTTCTGCGGCTGCCCCTGCATCCAGGCGGCAATGTTGTCCACCAGCATGCGCGCCATGGTCTGCATCGCCCCCTCGCTGGCCCATGCCACATGTGGCGTCAGCAGCAGATTGTCGAGTGCCAGCTCCAGCAGAGGATTACCGTCGCGCGGGGGTTCTTGCGTCAGCACGTCAAATCCGGCGCCGCCCAGATGCCCGGCACTCAGCACCTCTGCCAGTGCAGCCTCGTCAACCAGCCCGCCACGGGCCGTATTGACCAGTACGGCGCCCGGCTTCATCCGCAGCAACTCCGCCCGCCCCAGCATGTTGCGGGTGGCGTCATTGAGCGGCAGATGCAAAGACAGAACGTCCGACGTTTCCAGCGCTTCGTCAAACGATACGTAGCCCGGCCGCACGCAGCCTGCCTCACGACGCTCCATGAAACGCACATCCATGCCGAACGCCCGGGCCTTGTGAGCCAGCGCCTGTCCGATGTCTCCTGCACCGGCAATCACCAGCCTGGCACCTTTCAGGTCACCGATCGGCGCTCCGAACAGGCAAAACCGTTCCGAACGTTGCCATTCCCCCGCGCGCACGGCCCGCTGGTAAGCCGCCAGCTGCCGGCGCAACACCATCATCAGCATGAAGGCATGTTCGGCCACCGTATCGGCACCGTAATTGCGCACGTTGCAGACCGGAATGCCACGTGCCCGGCAGGCCGCCAGATCGACATTGTTGACCCCGGTGGCTGACACGGCCACCAGCCGGAGCCGGGGCAACTGCTCCAGCAGGGCAGCGTCCAGCATCACCTTGTTAACCACCAGCACGTCTGCATCCCGTGCCCGCTCCAGCCGCTCACCGGTAGCGGTCTGGCCGTAGTCGGTCCATTCATGCGGAACATCCAGCAGCGGAAGCGGAACGGGCAGGCTGGCACGGTCAAGAAAAACAATGCGGGTCATGGTGGCAGGCAGTCATGGAGGGAAAAGCACCATTGTAATGGAGCCGGAGAGCTGGCATGCAAGATGCTTAACCCGTGCGCAGGTCTCCACAGGACTGACTGCCGGCGACCGGATGCACGGACAGGGGCATCCGGCTTTCCGGCACGGTTCTGGGTGCTGGCAGACGATCACCATGATCGACTGGCCAGCATTTTTTTGTCTGCCTGCTGATACCCGAATGCATTTGCATATGCACAGCCGGCATTTCCACCATGCCCGGCTTTGCCGCAAGCTGAAGGCACGACGAGGGAGAAAAACATGCATACAGGCAAAGTCTGGCTGATTGGCTGCGGCCCGGGCGACATGGAACTGCTGACACTCAAGGCCGCCCGGATACTGCAAAGCGCTGATGTATGGCTAGTGGACGATCTGGCAGGCAAGGACATACTGACACTGGCACGGGCTGATGCCCGGATCGTGCATGTCGGCAAACGTGGCGGTTGCCGCTCGACGCCACAGCACTTCATCAACCGGCTGATGGCCCGCTACGCCCGCCAGGGATTCCAGGTGGCGCGGGTGAAAGGTGGCGACGTCATGCTGTTCGGACGCGGCGGAGAAGAGCAGGCCTACCTGCATGAACAAGGCATCGAAACCGGCATCGTCAACGGGCTGACCAGCGGCATGGCCGCCGCCACGTCACTGGGGGTGCCGCTGACCCATCGTGACCATTGCCGGGGCGTGGCCTTTGTCACGGCCCACGGACACGATGGCGACGAGCCGGACTGGAGCGCACTGGCCCGCAGCGGACTGACGCTGGCGATCTACATGGGCATGAAACGGCTGGACCGGATCCGTGCCGGACTGCTGGCGGGCGGCCTGTCCCCCTCCACACCTGCCGCCATCGTGCAGTCCGCCAGCACACCGGCCGAACGGCAACTGCTCACCACGCTGGATGAACTCCCGCAAGCAGCCAGTCGCGAACAGCTGGCCAGCCCGGCCATCGTGCTGGTCGGCACCGTGATCGGGCTGGCCGGACAACAGATGATGCAATCTGGCTGCAATATGCAGGTTGCTTGAGTTGCATTCAGGCAGTTTTCACTCTGGCCGGGTTTACTGGCATGGTATTGATCCCTGTTGCCGGAGTGAATTCGCATGCCATCCCCGCTGTCTGTCTGGGTCGTCGAAGACGACCCGATTCTGGGAGAAACCCTCAGCGAGCTGCTGACCGATGCCGGCTATCACTGCCGCTGGATCAATGACGGCGCCGAGGCCATGAACAAGCTGAATCAGCCCTCCCTGCCGGACATGGTCCTGCTTGACCTCGGCCTGCCGGGGCTGGACGGTGAAATCGTGCTGGAGCGCCTGCGCGAGCAGGGCAAGGATGTTCCGGTACTGGTGCTGACCGCCCGCGATGCACTTGAGCAGCGCATCCGCGGGCTCAACCTCGGCGCCGACGACTATGTCGTCAAGCCGTTTGACGTCGACGAGCTTCTCGCCCGCGTGCGCGCCCTCTTGCGGCGTGCCCAGCCAGCCGGCGAACGCCGCCTGCGCTGGCGCGACGTGGAACTGGCCGTGGATGTCACCCAGGCCTGGCGGCAGGGTGAGCCTCTGGACCTGACCGCAGTCGAACTGCGCCTGCTTCACGCACTGATGACCCATCCGCAAATCCCGCTGTCCAAATCCCGGCTGCTGCAACTGGTCTACGACGACGTGCCGGAACACAGCAGTAATCCTCTTGCCGTCCACCTGTCCAAACTGCGCCACAAGCTGGGCAAGGACAGCATCCTGAACGAACGCGGGCTGGGCTGGAGGCTGGCAGCATGAAAGGCCGCCGCTGGCAGGCAGTCAAATCCTCGCTGATGCTGCGGCTGTCGCTGCGGCTGGCGCTGGGCGTGATGATCGTGGCGCTGGTGGTCGTCACCATGGTGGTCCTGCGCATCCAGCACGAAATGAAAGACCTGATGGAGGGCGAGCTGGAGCGCTCGGCCCTGATCCTGATCCACACCGAAGCTGACGACCGGACCTTGCAGGAACTGCGCAAGTACGAAGACGAGCATACGCTGGGAACGGTGTTCAGCATTTACGACAACAAAGGCCGGTTGCTTGCCTCCAGCTCGGACCATCCGCTGCCGCTGATCGGCGATGACGACACCATCCGTTATCGCGGCAAACCGTGGCTGGCGCATGTACTGACCGAGCACGACCGGACCATCGTGCTGGCCATGCCCGAATCAATCCAGCTGGACATGGCGCGCGAAGTGCTCAAGAAACTGGTCATGCCGCTCCTGATCGCCCTGGGATTGTTGCTGCCCTGGACACTCTGGGGTGTCTGGCGCGGCTTGCGCCCCCTGTCGGCGTTTGCCCGTGAAGTCGAGGGACGCAACAACGATGACCTCTCGGCATTCGTCACTCCGGTACCGACCGAAGCCATGCCCCTGCAACGCGCACTCAACCGGCGGCAGACCGAAATCGCCGGCCGCATAGAGCGCGAGCGCCGGTTTATCGGTGATGCCGCCCATGAATTGCGGACACCTCTGGCCGGCATGCTGGCCGCACTGGATCTGGCCGAGCGCACCCCGCGCGAAGACGTACGGACCCGGGCACTCGGCAATGTACGCCGTGCCGGCCTGAACGCCACCCGGCTGGTTGCACAGCTGCTGGAGCTGGCCCGGCTTGACCACGCCGAGCATGCCGCGCTGGAAACGGTCGATCTGGCCGTCATGGCCCGGACACTGCGCGACAACTGGCCGGGAATCGAAATCATCGAGCAGCAGCCTGTTGCCGTGCTGGCCCGGGCCAGCTGGCTGGAACAGGCCGTCGGCAACCTGATCGAAAATGCCCGCCGTTACGGTGGCAGCGAGGTGGTCATCCGCATCGAACTGAACGGCCCGACCCTTCAGGTCATCGACAATGGGCCGGGCGTTGCACCGGAGGTTTTGCCAAGACTCGGGGAACGTTTTTTCCGCCCGGCCGGACAGAAGAGTTCCGGCTCCGGCATCGGCCTGTCGATCGTGCGCCGCATGGTCGAACTGTGTGGTGGCAGCCTGCGGTTTATCTCGCCCCCCGGCCAGGGCCTGACCGTCAGCATGACATTCCGCAGTGCCACAGCGTTCAATGCAGACCGACAGCCGTCATGAACACCGGCACGAAAACGGCAGTGGGCAAACCGGCCAGAGCCATGCCGAGGCCGGCAAATGCGCCGGTTTCGGGTGACATCTGGAAAGCCCGCGCAGCCCCGATGCCGTGGGCTGCCACGCCCAGCGCCAGACCTTGCAGGCCAGGATCCTGAATACCCAGCCGCCGCAACAGCGTCGGCCCCAGCATGGCACCAACGATGCCGGTCACGATCACGATGGCGGCAGAAAGGGACGGCAGGCCGCCAACGGCTTCACTGATGCCCATGGCGATTGGCGTGCTGACGGTCTTGGGGCCGAGCGAGAGCAGGGTCAGCGGACCGGCTCCCAGCGATGCGGCAATCGCCCAGGCGGTTACGGTGGCGGTCAGCACACCGGCCATCAACCCGGCCAGCACCGGCCACGCCATGCGTCGCAAGGTGGGCAGGCACAGGTACAACGGAACCGCCATGGCGACGGTGGCAGGCCCCAGCAGCCACTGGATGAAGCCGGCACCACGGAAATAGTCTTCGAAACGGGTATCTGTCAGCACCAGGGTTGCGATGACCAGCGCCATGGCCATCAGGACCGGATTGAGCAGGGGATGCCGTTTGCCACGGATGAAAACCTGCATGGCCAGCTGGTGTGCAGCCAGGGTCAGGGCCACGCCGAACAGAGGGGTCTGCGTCAGACCCTGCCAGACCTGGATTGTCATGACAGGGGCTTTCTCAGGCGGGCCTGCACCAGACGGGCCACAACGGCCGTTGCGATCAAGGCCAGTACGGTAGAACCGAAAATGGCCGCACTGATGGCCAGCCAGTCTTTTTCCAGCAGGCTTGCGTGAACCATCAGACCGACACCGGCGGGTACAAACAGCAGTGACAGGTGACGGGTGAAACCGTCGGCCAGGCTGACAAGGGCAGGCGGTACGCGCCCGTGCCATGCAAGGCTGGCAAACAGCAGGGCCATGCCCAGCACCGGTCCAGGAACCGGCAGCGCGAGGCTTTTGGCCAGCAGCTCACCGGCAAGCTGAAAAATGACGATGACAGTCAGGGCACCCAGCATAGGATCATCCGCAATAAAACAGGCAAGGGCATAAGCATGCGGCATGAATGGCCCTGCTTCAACCATGTCGCAGGCACGATTTTCCTCACCGGACCGGGTTTGGCTTGTGATGAAGGGGATTGCTCACCGACAATGCGTATGAATACTTATCCTTGAAGGAGCCAACTCATGATGCGTCTACAGATGCCGGCCCCGCTGCGACTGGCCATCCTGTTGCTGCCTTTCGGACTGGGTGCCTGTGCCGGCCTGAACAGCAGCCCGGCCGTGCCGGTGATTGCCAATACACCTGTTCCGCAACAGCCAGCCTCGCAGGCCGCCTCGATGCAGCAGACCTTTCTGGATGAAGCCAATGCGATTGCCGACCAAGTCCGTGCCGGCAAACTGACCCGGCTGGAGGCCGCAGATGCCCTGAACCGCGAGCGCCTGCGGTTGTTTGGTCCCAATGCAATTGACGACGCCGTATTCACGGTTTACCGGCAGGAAACCGCGAAGCTCGAACGGGGAATGACCACCCAGGCCGACCTGCGCCGGGTTCTGATCGGAACCATCGAACGTGCCCGCCTGCGTTACAACAACCTGCCTGCCGGCAAACGCCCCAATGCCGGCTTCACCCGTTTCCTGATCCATATCTATGACCAGGCGCCGCTCTGATCCCTCTGCCGGTCTCTGCCCTTGCGGCAGCGGACTGCTTCTGGAAGCCTGCTGCGGTCCGCGTCTTGACGGGAGTCATCCGGCGCCTACTGCCGAAGCCCTGATGCGTTCGCGCTATGTTGCCTATGTGAGGCAGGATGCGGACTATCTGCGCGCCAGCTGGCATCCGGATACCTGCCCTGAGGAGTTCGGGTTCGATACACCGGTCAAATGGCTTGGCCTGCGGGTCGAGCAATCCGAGGCGGGACAGGAAGACGACCAGCAAGGTGTGGTCCGGTTTGCCGCACGCTACAAGGTCAATGGCCGCGCCGGAATGATGCAGGAAACCAGCCGGTTTGTGAGACTGGACGGTCGGTGGGTCTATGTCGATGGAGAGGTTTGCGACGATTGATCCGGTTCCTGGCCCAGACGGGCCATGGCACGGTAGGCAGAAACTGCCCGGATGCCATGCCGGGGTCCGGCGGGCTCCGTTCTGGCTGTGGAATGTACGGTCTGGGGTGCATTGGCAGGAGCCCCGTAAGGAGAGTTCGCCAGCAAGACTGTCATGTCCGGCTGCCCCGAATGCTCTGGTGTTATCGCTGACATCCTGCTTGCATACGCACCGGCATTCAGGGTTTCCAGCAGGTTTTGCCCGGACTTGTTGACGTAGCCACAGGCGGGCGGAACGGATACGAAATCGTTTCGGGGTGCCAAGGGAACAGCTTTGGCAGGTGGGCGAGCTGCTGGTCGTGGCCGGATATCCACCGGTACCATGCCGCCCACAGGAGAAATGACCGGCATGGCAACCTCCCGGATCAGGAGCAAGGACTGTCATACCGGTATACGCAAAAAGGGCTCCATGAAGGAGCCCTTTGGCAGGAGCGGTATCAGCCGGATTACGGACGGGCAGGAGTACCCTCTGACAAGGTCAGGATTTCATAACCGTCCGCCGTCACCAGGATCGTGTGCTCCCATTGGGCAGACAGGCTGCGGTCTTTGGTTTCCACGGTCCAGCCATCCGGTTTCATCTTGATGAAACGCTTGCCGGCATTGATCATCGGTTCGATGGTGAAAATCATGCCTTCTTTCAGTTCCGGTCCGGTACCTGCACGACCGTAATGCAGGACTTGTGGCTCTTCATGGAACTTCAGGCCAATGCCGTGACCGCAGAATTCCTGCACCACCGAGTAGCCAGCGTTTTCGGCATATTGCTGGATGACATGGCCGATATCGCCGAGATGAGCGCCGGGGCGGACGACATCAATCCCTTTCCACATGCATTCGTAGGTAACACGGACCAGACGCCTGGCTTGCGGCGTGCATTCGCCTACCAGGAACATGCGGCTGGTATCGCCGTGGTACCCGTCCTTGATGACGGTGATGTCCAGATTGACGATATCACCGCTTTTCAGGGCTTTTTCACCCGGGATGCCATGGCAGATGACCTGGTTGACTGAAGTACAAATGGACTTGGGATAGGGGTTATGGCCATCCGGAGAATAGTGCAGGGGAGCCGGAATCGTTCCCTGGACATTGACCATGTAGTCGTGGCACAACCGGTCAAGCTCTCCGGTCGTGACGCCGGGCTTGACGAACGGCGTGATGTAATCGAGGACTTCGGCAGCGAGCCGGCCGGCTACGCGCATCCTGGCGATATCAGTAGCGGACTTGATGACAATAGTCATGACGTAGATGTCGTTGTTCGGTAATGAGCACGACATGTTAGCAAAAACGGGCGCCAAATGGCGCCCGTTTGCGAGAATCGGTCGCAATAACCGATCAGAAGGTGTGCTTCAGGCCCAGACCAAAGCCGGTCGGGTTGGAGCCGTAGCCAATACCACCAATCGGGTTGTTGGCAAAATCAATCTTCGAGAACTCGTCATTGTTGATGCGAGTGTAGAAGGCATAGGCTTGGGTACGCTTGGACAGATCGTAGGTACCGGTCAGTGTCCACTGGTTTGCACCGCTGTTGTCAAATTCACCGCTGATATCGTTGATCTTGACATACGCGAGGCCAACACCAAAGGCACCAAACTTCTGCACAGCACCAATAGTCCAGCTGTTTTGCGAAACAGAATCGCTGGCACGATCCGTCACTTTGATACGCTCGAAACCTGCGCCAATCTGGGTATCAGCGATAGCGTACTTGACCACAGCCTTCCAAGCATCAGAAGAATGGGTGTTGGCATCAATCAGCTGGTCAGCCACCGGCCAAGCGGTATTGTTATACGCATTGCCGATGTTGTTGCTGGCGCCCAGCAGACCATTGTTCTTACGGGTGTAACCAGCCGCGACATTGAAACCGGCGATATCATAGCTGGCAGCAAGAGCCCATTCGCTACCACGGGTAGTGCCTTGCTGCTCACCGAAGCCGTACGATGCACCAACCTTGAAACCGGCCCAGCTCGGGCTGTAGTAATGCACCGAATTCTTCAGACGGTTGTTGGCACGGCTGAAGGTGGTCACGTTGATATCGGCAATGCCGTCACCCAGCGGGTTAACCGGTACAACCAGCACCTTGTAAGCACTGTCATACTGACCCAGCAGCACTTGACCAACGTCATTGATGCTCAGGCCAACAAAGCTGTTGCGGGTTGCCCAAGTGTCAGAAGCACCAGTGCCATCAATCTTCACACCCTGTTCGACTTGCCAGATGGCCTTCAGGCCATTACCCAGGTCTTCGTCACCCTTGAAGCCGATACGCGAAGTATTGCTCGACACACGCGAGGTGGATTTCACGTCTTTTGCGACAACAGGCGAAGCATCCGGATTGGCAGTGCCGCCAGTAGCCTTCACCGACTCAACGTCGGCGTTCATCACGCCATAGATTTGCACGTCGGCCAGCACGGCCGGAGCGATAAAAGCACTGGCCAGAGCGGCGGCGATCAGTTTCTTGTTCATGTCGTTTCTCCACACAGGAATTTTGTTTGGCACCGTTGCTGCGGTGTGGTGCGACTATATCGCCGTATTCATGACAATCCGATTTATCAAGTCAGAAAACCATCAAAAATCATTTTTCCCGTTACAAAAAAACAACACAAACAACATATTTATATTTTTGTCATATATTTCGGTTGTAAAAAAGCCACCCATCTGGGTGACTGTGTTGCCGCGCAACATCATCTGACCATGCGGGATCAAACGATCACGCCACCACCGAGGCAGACATCGCCGTCATACAGCACCGCTGACTGCCCGGGAGTCACGGACCACTGGCTGTCGGCAAAGGCCAGACGAATGCGCCCGGATGACAGATTCGTCAATTCGCAGGCAGCATCCGGCATGCGATAGCGGTTCTTGGCTGCATATGCACCGTCATCCGGAGCAGCACCCAGCGTCCACGAGAGCTGTTCGGCCTCCAGCACCGGTTTCAGCAGCAGAGGATGGTCGTGTCCCTGCACCACGATCAGTTCATTGCGGGGAATGTCCTTGCCTGCCACAAACCAAGGCTCGCCGTTGCCATCCTTGCTGCCACCGATGTTCAGGCCCTTGCGCTGCCCAAGGGTGTAATACATCAGCCCCTCGTGCTGTCCGACCACACGCCCCTCCGGCGTCACCATGGCGCCGGGGTGCATCGGCAGGTAACGCTGCAAGAAAGCCCTGAACGGGCGTTCGCCGATAAAGCAGATTCCCGTCGAATCCTTTTTCCTGGCATTGGGCAAACCGATCTCGCCGGCAATGCGCCGCACTTCGGTCTTGTGCAGGTCGCCCAGCGGAAACAGGGCTTTCTCGAGCTGGGCCGGCACCAGCCGGTACAGGAAATAACTCTGGTCCTTGCCCGGATCAACGCCCTTGAGCAAATAGTGGCGGCCATCGCGTTCAAGCTTGCGTGCGTAATGACCGGTAGCGATGCAGTCGGCACCCAGCTGCATGGCGTAATCAAGAAAAGCCTTGAACTTGATTTCGGCATTGCACAGCACATCCGGATTGGGTGTGCGGCCAGCCGAGTATTCGTCCAGAAAATACTGGAACACCCGCTCCTTGTATTCCCTGGCAAAGTTGACGATTTCCATGTCAATGCCCAGCAGGTCGGCAACACTCATGGCATCAAGGGAATCCTGCTTGATCGAGCAATATTCGCTGTCGTTGTCGTCTTCCCAGTTCTGCATGAACACGCCGATCACTTCGTGACCTTGCTGCTTGAGCAGATAGGCTGTCACCGACGAGTCCACCCCGCCCGACAAGCCGACTACGATGCGTTTTTTCTTCTCCGTCATGACGGTGAATATCCTTCGTTCCAAACCGGCAACGGCACAACGACTGCATCGTGTCCGTTGTCAAAAAACCAGCTGTCTACTGCCCAGTCCTGCCCCTGGTCGTCACGCATCCAGGCGGTGTAGTGCAAATCCACTATCCGTGGTGCCCGCCACGTGCGGCCCATGGGCTGATGAAACCGTACCCAGCCCTGACGGACCAGCCAGACCAGCCATGCAGACGTGCTGGTACTGTGGTCCACACAGTCACGCCGGCCTTCTGCGGCTCCATCGGCAAAATTGCCACCCCGGTCACCACCGATCAGCGTCGTGCGCGCACCTATGCGCTCGATCAGGCCAATGGCACGGGCGATGGCCTGGCGCTCGTCGGCAGCACTCTCAACTCCGGCAAACAAACCGGCCAGTTCCTGCATGTCTGCTGGCGAAACATCGAACGCAGCCTGTTTGTGACAGCCATAGCCGTAACAAACATCAAGGCTCTCGGCCCGGATCCCGCAAGACCACAGCGCCAGCACCAGCAGGCAGGCTTCAAGCCGCATGTGGCCCGAAGCCGACATGTGTCAGCAACTCCAGCGGATAATGCCGGCCGTCGCGGGCATCTTCGGCACATCGCACGACCAGCGAACTGCGATGACGGGCGCTGCTGGCATGGATTTCCTCAAGCGTCATCCAGCGCGGGCCGATGATGCCTTCGTCCAGTTCTGCATCGGGCACCTCGCCTACAAGACGGCAGGCAAAGGCAAAACGCAGGTACACGATCGAAGGCTCATCCCGCCGGGGCGCGGCATAAATGCCGACCAGATGCACGGGCTCGACCAGAAAACCGGTTTCTTCGCGGGTTTCCCGGACAACGGCATCCAGAAGGGTTTCACCCAGCTCCCAGTGGCCGGCCGGCTGGTTGAACTGCGGCCCGTCAGGCGTGTGCTCTTCCACCAAAAGAAAACGACCGTCGTGTTCAACAACGGCCGCGACAGTCGCGTTCGGTTTCCATTGCGCCATGCGGCGTCTCCACAATCAGTGTTGCGGAACAGTATACCGCGCCGCAGCCGGCGCTCGCCAAGCCTCAGCGGGCAGACGGAACCGCGCGCAATTCGATCATGGCCGAACCTGCGCTGCTGCCCCCCGGCCCCAGCTCCAGCACCCGGGCGCCAGAGGCTTCGGTCAGCAGGGTGCCCACATTCAGCCACTGGCCCAGCTGGCCGGTGATGCGGGCGCTGTTGCGCGCTGTCGGGCGGGACAGAGCGGTCCGGCTGCCGGCCACCCGGTAAGTCAGGCCTTCGGAACCAAAGCCCGGCAAAATCCAGAAGCCGGTAACCGGCGCACCGTTGTCCGGCACCTCCAGACGACGGCCGTCGGCCAGATTGACCACCGTGCGGTTGGCCCAAGCCGTAGCCGTGCCCAGCGACACAAAACTGATCCGGTTCAGTGGTGCACGCAAAACCGGTACGGGCGGAACTTCCGGCTGACGGTTGCCCAGAGGCACGTCGAGTCCTTCCACCCAGACGCCGTGGCCATGGCGCCGGCGGGCCTGCCAGCTGCCGACGGTGACATCACCGGTTATTGCTTCACCGGGTTGTACGGCCTGATCCGGCACCCGGACCTCGATGGCCAGAGAAGCCGGCGCGGCCACAGCCACACCGGCCCACAGTGACAGGGCGGAAAAAAGGGCTTTCACTGGTAATCCTTGCCGGCACGCCAGATCGACAGAATGATCCAGATGCTGTTGAAAAATGCTGCCATGAAACCCAGAAAGCCGAATAGCGGCAGGCCAAACATGGTCGGACCGGCCTGTACCGTCATCACGATCGACGAGCCGATGATCAGGCAGCCGGTCACGATGCCCATGGTCAGGCGATTGGCGCTTTTGTCGATCTGGTAACCGAAATGATCGAGCCGTTTGACATCAATGTCGATGTGGAACTTGCCACGCCGCATGCCTTTCACCAACCGGACCATGTCGCGCGGCAGGTTGCCGATCATGCCCAGCAGGTCAAGCATGCTGCGCCCGCTGCGCCCGGCAATGGCCTTGGGCGTGTAGCGGCTCATGATGATGTGGCGCACGAACGGGCTCAGGTGCTCGATCAGCTTGAAATCCGGATCCAGCTGGCGGGCAAAGCCTTCCAGCGTGATCAGTGCCTTGAACAGCATGGACAGATCGGCCGGCAGCACGATGGAGTGCTCGCGCATCAGTCCCATGATGTCGTTGATCAGCTGCGTCAGGTCCAGCGCCGACAGCGACAGGTCTTCGTACTGGAACATGAATTCGGCAATGTCGGCCTTCAGGCGTTCATCGTCCACCTGGGCATTGCCGGTCCATTCGATCAGCACATCGTAAACACCACGCTCGTCGCGGCGCGACAGGGCGGCCAGCAGATCGGCCAGCTCGTCGCGGCGGTCGCGTGACAGGCGGCCAACCATGCCAAAATCGATAAAGACAATGCGGTTGTCGGGCAGGAAAAACACATTGCCCGGGTGCGGGTCGGCATGGAAAAAGCCGTCGATCAGGATCATCTTCAGCACGGCGTCGGCCCCGCGCTGGGCAAGCAGTTTCCGGTCCAGCCCTGCGGCATCGACAGCCACCAGATCCGTAGCGGGGATGCCCTCGACAAAATCCTGCACGTTGACTCCGGTGTTGGTGAGTTCCCAGTACACCCGCGGCACAACGATATGTTCGTCCCCGGCAAAGTGCTGGGCAAAGCGCTCCATGTTGCGCGCTTCGGCTGCCAGGTTGAGTTCCCGCCGCAAGGCCTTGGCGAACTGCACCACCATTTCGGACGGCTGGTAGCGGCGCGCATCCGGAAACTCGATTTCGATCATGCGCGCCAGATGCCCGAGGATGCGCAGGTCGGCGTCGATCTTGTCGACAATGCCGGGACGGCGCAGCTTGATGGCAACCAGCGTGCCGTCCAGCAACCGCGCCCGGTGGACCTGGGCAATGGACGCCGCACCGATCGGATGCGCGTCAAACTCGGTACACACGCTCTCGACCGGCACACCCAGCGCCGCCGTCAGCACGGCCGAAAGCTGCCCGGCCGGAATCGGCGGTACCCGGGTTTGCAGTTTTTCAAACTCGGCAATCCATTCCGGAGGAAACACGTCCCCCCGGGTGGCCATGATCTGCCCGAACTTGATGAAGGTCGGCCCCAGATCCTCCAGTGCCCGGCGTACGCGCACAGGCGTCGGCACATATGCGTCCGGGCCGGGCAGGGGGCCGCGGAACCATTCAATGCCTTTTTCGACCGCACGCGGCAGTTTCAGCCGCTGGGCGAACTCTCCCAGTCCGTGCCGAAACAGGATGGCGGTAATCTCGCGCAGGCGCGGCAGATCGCGCATGGCGACAAAGGTCTCTTTCAGCATGAAGTTTGTGAGTGGATCCGATTTCCGCAGTATATAAGCTGTACCTGTTGTCTTTACAGCCGGGGGTGGGTCGATTACATTCGCCACCCATGAAATTTGCTTTCCGTCCCGTTGCTGCAACCCTGCTGGCCTCGCTTGCGTTGGCACTGACGAGTCCGGCTCGTGCCAGCGAGACGGCAGCCAAGCCCCGCGCTGAAACCCGCCTGTCCTCTCCCGGCGATGAAGCCATGGGAGACATCATCCTGCAAGCCATGAGCCTGATGGGCATCGCCTACCGGTTCGGCGGCAACAACCCGTCGCAGGGATTTGATTGCTCAGGCTTCGTACGCTACATCTTTTCCAAGTCCGCCGGCATCAACCTGCCCCGGACTGCCGGCGAGCAGGCCCAGCACGGCAGGCCGGTTTCGCGCGACGACCTTCAGCCGGGTGACATCGTCTTCTTCAACACCCGCGGCTTTGCCTTCTCGCACAACGGCCTCTATATCGGCAACGGCAAGTTCATCCATGCACCGCGCACGGGCAAGAACATCGAAATCGCCAGCATCAACGCAAGCTACTGGTCTGGCCGTTTCAATGGTGCCCGCCGGGTTTCGCGCTCGGCCGGCGGACGCGAATTCCTGGCTGACCAGGATGCCGCCCCCAGGAAGCCGTCCGATACCGATCCGATTGCCAGCTTTGCCGACAACGGGTCCGCACTCGCAGGCGGTGCAGCTGCGGTGGCCGGAGTCGGCGCACTGGCTGCGGCCAAGTCCGCAACCGGCAAGCAGCCGGCCGCAGTGGAAACAGGCAAATCCCGGGCGGCTCCGGAAACCCTGAAATGCCCGCCGCCCAAAAAAGGCCTGTCCACACGTGATCGCAAGCGGCAACTGGCCGCCTGCGAGGAGCAGAAAAAAGAGCAGGCCGCCAGCAAGGGATCGGCCAAAAAATCTGCCGCATCGTCAAAGTCGGGTAAATCGGCTACCAATAACAAGGCCAGGACGGCGAGCAAAGCCGCCGGCAAGGCAACCTCTGCCACGACCAAGAAAAAAACGGGTACCAGCAGCAAAAGCAAGAGCCCGACCACCGGGAAGAAAAAATCATGACTGACTGCATGCCGGAATTTCCGGTATGGCGCGACCCGCAGGGCAATCCGGTCGCCTGCGTCGAAAAAATCAAGGTAATGCACGAAAACCTGACCGAATTAAGGCAGGTCGCGCAGGATGCCTTTGAAGATGCCATTCTCATGGGGTGCGATGAACAGCAGATCCGCGACTATCTCGCCGGCATGATGCTCTCGCTCGTCAACCCTTACCCCCAGGACTGATCGCCCGTCATGTCATTTGAATCAATGATCGCCATGCGCTACGTCCGTGCGCGGCGGCAAAACAGCTTCATTTCGTTCATTTCACTGGTTTCCATTGTCGGCATCGCCTTGGGCGTGGCAGCACTGATCATCGTCCTGTCGGTCATGAACGGTTTTCAGAAAGAAATCCGCACCCGCATGCTCGGCGTAGCCTCGCACCTGGAAGTCTCCAGCGTGACCGGCCAGCTCAATGACTGGCCTGCCGTACAGAAACTGGTTGCGGCTGATCCGCGGGTAGAAGCCAGCGCACCGTTCATCGCAGCCCAGGGCCTGCTGTCAGCACAGGGCGCCGTACGCGGTGCCCTGGTTCGCGGAGTGGTGCCGAAGCTGGAAGACCAGGTGGTCAACGTCGGCTCGCACATGGTGGTCGGCAAGCTGACCGACCTGCAACCCGGCGGGTTCGGCATCGTGCTGGGCGTCGAGTTGGCGCGGGCACTGGGTGTCGGCATGGGTGACAAGGTCAACCTGATCACGCCGGAAGGCCAGTTCACGCCGGCGGGCATGCTGCCCCGGCTCAAGACCTTCACCGTCGTCGGCGTATTCAAGGTCGACATGTACGAATACGACGCCACACTGGCCATGATCGACCTGGCTGATGCCCAGCGCCTTTTCCGCATGGGCGACAGCGTATCCGGGCTGCGCCTCAAGCTGGATGACGTTTTGCAGGCGCCGGTGGTCAAGCGTGACCTGTATCCGCGGATTACCCAGAACCTGGTCCTGACCGACTGGACCGACCAGCATTCCAACTATTTCCGGGCCGTGCAGATCGAAAAGCGCATGATGACCATCATCCTGACGCTGATCGTGGCAGTGGCAGCATTCAACCTGGTGTCGACACTGGTGATGGTGGTGACGGACAAGCGGGCAGACATCGCCATCCTGCGTACGCTGGGAGCAAGCCCCGGCTCGATCATGAAGATCTTCATGCTCCAGGGCGCGATTTCCGGTGTGGTCGGCACCGTATCCGGCGTGGTCGGCGGCGTAGTCGTTGCCTTCAATCTCGACACCATCGTACCGGCCATCGAACGGATCATCGGCACCAAACTGCTCTCCAGCGAGGTCTACATGATCGACCACCTTCCGAGCGACGTGCAGTTTGCCGACGTTTCGACCATTGCCGTCATCGCCCTGGTGCTGGCCTTCATCGCCACGCTTTATCCGAGCTGGCGCGCCGCCCGCACCCAACCGGCCGAGGCATTGCGCTATGAGTGATCTGGTTCTCAAGGCCGAAGGACTCGGCAAAACCTATGCCGGACTGGACGTACCGGTACTGTCCGGCATCAGCCTGACCCTCGGGAAAGGCGAAAGGCAAGCCATCATCGGCAGTTCCGGCTCGGGCAAATCCACCCTGCTGCACCTGCTGGGCGGACTGGATACGCCATCCACCGGCCGGGTGGAGCTGGGCGGGCAGGACCTGTACGCCCTGTCGGAAAAGGCCCGTGGCGACCTGCGCAACCGCATGCTCGGGTTCGTGTACCAGTTTCATCATCTGCTGCCCGAATTTTCCGCTGTCGAAAACGTGGCCATGCCCTTGCTGATCCGGCGGATGGGCAAGGCCGATGCCGAGGAAAAGGCTGCGGCCATGCTCAAGCGGGTCGGGCTGGGACACCGCCTCGCTCACCGCCCGGGCGAGCTGTCCGGCGGAGAGCGCCAGCGGGCAGCCATCGCCCGGGCACTGGTGACGGAACCCGCCTGCCTGCTGGCTGACGAGCCCACCGGCAACCTCGACCGGCATACGGCGGAAGCCGTGTTTGACCTGATGCTGGAGCTGAATGCCGATGCCGGCACGGCACTGGTGATCGTCACCCACGACTACGACATTGCAGCCCGCACCGGCAGCATTTACCGCCTGACGGACGGACAGCTGCTCGCGGCCTGAGGTTTTTGCGTCCCACGTCAGCCTCCCTCGATGACCTCGCGGGAGGTATTATTTTTGTATTTTGCTGCTCCTGAGCCTCCATGACCCAAGACCCCGCACACGCTGCCACATCCATTGACAACCTGATGGCCGACCAGGCCAACAAGTTCGACCTGATTGTCGAACTGCTGACAACCAAAACCGGGTTGATACAACTGGCCTTGCTGGTACTGATCGTCTGGTTCGGCCTCTGGTTCGCCGTCCGCGTACAGCGCTATCTCTTCCGGGATCATCCGGAACGGCGCGAACGGCTGCTGACCTACCTGTTCGGACGACTCGTCCTGCCGGTTTGCGGATTCGTACTGGCCTTGCTGGCCATCGTGGCCAACGCGCTGTACTTCAAGGCCGACGCCACCATCCTGACAGTCGGCTCAGCCATGCTGTTCTGGCTGGGTGTCACCCGGCTGGCCGCAGCACTGGTGCGGACCATCCTGCCCAAAGGCAAGATCGAGCAGGGCACCGAGCACTCCATCGCCGTCCTGTTCTGGCTGGGCTTCATTGCCTACCAGCTCGGATTCGACGGGCTGATTTTTTCGTGGCTGGACTCCATCAGCTTCCACGTCGGCAAAAACCGCCTGACGGCGCTGATGATCCTGAGCGCCCTGCTGTGGGTGTCGGTCATCATGCTGGCTGCCTTGTGGGTCAGCCGCCTGATCGACAAGCGCATCATGCTGATCAGCCACGTCGACCTCAGCTTCCGCATCGTCATCTCCAAGCTGGTCCGGACCGGCATGATCATCGCCGCCGTCCTGATCGCGCTGCCGATCGTCGGCATCGACCTCACCGTCCTGTCGGTCTTTGGTGGTGCACTTGGTGTCGGCCTGGGTTTCGGCCTGCAAAAGATCGCCAGCAACTACGTATCCGGTTTCATCATCCTGCTGGACCGCTCGGTACGCATCGGTGACCGGGTCACGGTCGACGGTGCCGGCTCGCGCACCGGCATCATCCAGGAGATCACCTCGCGCTATGTCGTCCTGCGACAGGCCGACGGCACCGAAGCCCTGATCCCGAACGAAACCCTGATTTCCAACACCGTGGTCAATACCTCGTACAGCGACCGCTCCGTCTGGCAGAGCCTGGAAATCGGCGTAGCCTACGGCAGCGACCTGCGGCAGGTGATGGCACTGATGGTGGAGGCCACCACCAGCTCACCGCGCGTCCTGCAGGACCCGGCCCCGACCGCCTTTGTAACGGCGTTTGCCGACAGCAGCATCAACCTGACACTGGGATACTGGGTGGGCGATCCGGAAAACGGCCTGCTTGGCCCCAAATCCGCCATCAACCTGGCCATCTGGGACAAATTCGTCGAGCACGGCATCCAGATTCCGTTCCCTCAGCGGGAAGTCCGGGTACTGGGCGATGTCAGCATGATTCCGCAGGAGAGCCGACAGGCATGATGCAAGAAGCAAACCATGACCAGACGGTCATCATCGTTGACGACGATGACGCCGTGCGCGAAGCGCTGAGCTGGTTGCTGGAAGGCAACGGATTCACCATCCGCGTGTTCGATTCGGGCGAATCCCTGCTGGCTGCCAGTCACTGCGTCAGCACTGCCGGCTGTCTGGTCCTGGATGTCCGGCTTTCCGGCATCAGCGGCCTGATCCTGTTCGAACGCCTGCGGGCACTGGGCGATTGCCCCCCCGCCATTTTCCTGACCGGTCATGCGGACGTTCCACTGGCTGTCAGCGCACTCAAGATGGGCGCCGCGGATTTTTTCGAGAAACCGTTTGACGACGCCCGGCTGATTGCCCGTGTGGCCGAGTGCCTGGCGGCCGACAACCAGCGGCGTCAGGCCCGCCAGCACTGGCAGCGTATCGATGCTGCCTTGCAGCAACTGACCGAACGCGAACACGAGGTCATGCAGTTGATCGTGGCTGGCCGGCTCAACAAGCAGATTGCCGAAGAACTGGATATTTCCATCAAGACCGTAGAGGTCCACCGTTCGCGGGTTCTCGACAAGATGGGCGTGAAATCGGCGGTGGAACTGGCCGGTCTCCTGGGGCGGCGCGAACGGCAGGGTGAAGCCTGAATGACGTACAAGCGCCCCGAATCGGTCCTGGTCGTGATCCATACGGCTGATTTGCAGATCCTGCTGCTGGAACGGGCCGATGCGCCCGGTTTCTGGCAATCCGTCACCGGCAGTCTGGAAGAGGGCGAGAGCCTGCCGGAGGCTGCATGGCGTGAAGTGGCCGAGGAAACCGGCCTGACAGCTGGCCGGCTGCATGACTGGCAGCAGCAGAACGTGTGGGAAATCTATCCGCGCTGGCGTCACCGCTATGCGCCAGGCGTCACGCACAACACCGAGCATGTGTTTTCGCTGGAGGTGCCGGCCGGGTTGTCCGTCCGCCTGGCGCCGGGCGAGCATACGGCAGCCTGCTGGCTACCCTGGCAAGCCGCTGCCGCGCAGGCATTTTCGCCGTCGAATGCCGAAGCCATCCGGGCACTAGCACGGCAGCGGGCAGGGGCTTCCGCAGACTGATTCCTGCGGGTGTAGCCATGAGCGGACCGGTGCGCAAGATCATCCACGTGGATTGCGACGCGTTTTATGCCTCGGTGGAAATGCGCGACCACCCGGAATGGCAGCATGTGCCGCTGGCAGTAGGCGGCCGCCCGGAAAACCGCGGCGTGATTGCCACCTGCAACTATCTGGCCCGCCGCTTTGGCGTGCATTCGGCCATGTCGTCGGCCCGGGCCCTGCGCCTGTGCCCCAGGCTGCTGCTGGTGCCTCCGGACTTCACCCGCTACCGGGCTGCCAGCCAGCACATCCTCTCGATCTACCGGGAATTCACGCCACTGGTCGAGCCGCTGTCGCTGGACGAAGCATATCTCGACGTCACCAGCCAGCCGCATTGCCAGGGCAGCGCCACCCTGATGGCAGAGGCCATCCGCGCCCGGATCTGCAGCGAAGTCGGCCTGACAGCATCGGCCGGCATCGCGCCCAGCAAGTTTCTGGCCAAGGTGGCCAGCGACTGGAACAAGCCCGACGGGCAGTTCGTGATCCTGCCTCAGGCCATTGATGCCTTCGTGGCGGCATTGCCGGTCCGGCGCTTCTGGGGTGTCGGGGCCGTGACAGCTGCCCGCCTGCAAGCCATGGGAATCGAAACGGGAGCAGATATCCGGGCAACACCGCTGGAACAACTGGTAGCGGAATTCGGCCGTTTTGGCGAACGGCTGCACGAACTGGCGCACGGCATTGACGAGCGGCCGGTGGAACCGGAACGCGTGCGCAAGTCGGTCAGCGTCGAGGAAACCTATGCACAGGACCTGCCGGATCTGGCTGCGTGCCGGGCGGCACTGCCCGAACTGCTGGACCGGCTGCACAGCCGGCTGACCCGGGCGGGCGATCCGGATTTTCGGGGCGTGACCGTCAAGATTAAATTTGCCGACTTTAGCCAGACCACGGTGGAAGAGGGGGGCAGCAGCCTCCGGACTGCACGGCTGGAGCATTTGCTGGCAACGGCGTGGGAGCGGGGGCGCAAGCCGGTCCGGCTGCTTGGCGTGGGGGTCAGGCTGGGCATGCCGCCCGAACCGGCGCGGCAACTCAGCCTGTTTGACGCGCCGTAACGCAGGCTTGCCGAATCCCCGGCCTCTAGTATCCCGCACTGAACATCCGGCAGGTTGCATCACCGCCAGGTACCGGTCGCATGAACGGGCTTTCCGCGCCGCACAGGGCAAAGCGTATGCTGAAGGTACACCCGCTGGCTTCAGGCTGAGGGTCAAGCCGATGCCCGGACACAACGGACATCCGGCAACGGCGCCACCTTACAGGGCAAAACGCATGGACAGGTCGACGGCCTCGACATCCTTGGTCAGCTTGCCGATGGAAATGCGGTCCACGCCGGTTTCGGCAATGGCGCGCAGCGTGGCCAGCGACACGTTGCCGCTGGCTTCGAGTACCGCCCGGCCGGCCGTGCGTTCAACGGCGGTAGTCAGATCGGCCAAGGAGAAATTGTCGAGCAGGACCAGTGTGGCACCGGCAGCCAAGGCTTCATCCAGCTCGGTCAGGCTTTCCACTTCGATCTGTACCGGCACGCCGGCAGGCGTCAGCCGGGCAGCCTGCGCCAAGGCAGCGGCAATGCCGCCTGCGGCGGCGATGTGGTTTTCCTTGATCAGCACGCCGTCGTACAGGCCGATGCGCTGGTTTTCCCCGCCACCGACGGTTACTGCGTACTTTTGCGCCAGCCGCAGGCCCGGCAGCGTCTTGCGGGTGTCGTAGACCCGCGCCCGGGTGCCAGCCACCACCGCGGCATGGCGGGAAGCCACCGTGGCGGTAGCCGACAGGGTTTGCAGGAAATTGAGGGCGCTGCGCTCGGCCGTCAGGAGGGCCCGCGCCGGGCCGGAGATTTCACACAACAGGGTATCCGGCTCGACCCGCGCGCCTTCGGCCACCAGCCAGCGGACCTGCGTCCGGGCATCCACCTGCCGGAAGCATTCGTCAAACCATGCCTGGCCGGCAATCACGGCAGCCTGCCGGGCAATCACGCGAGCACTACCGGACGCCCGAGCATCTACCAGGCAGGCAGTCCAGTCACACACGCCGATGTCTTCGGCCAGTGCACGGGCAACGTCAGCAGCAATCAGGTGGGCGGCAGGCAAGATAGACATGGCAGGCAGGCGTGAAAAAAGACGGGAAGCGAGTCTAGCCGGATGCCGGGCAAGAAAAAAGTGCAGGTGGCCGGTTTGTCCGGGACATGCGCCAGCGTTGGCACTGATCCGGCCGTGGATTGCGACGAGTCGACCTGTTTGACCGGTTGTCTGCCATTTCCCGGCCTCTAGCGATTCTGGCTGCTATAACCCGAGGAAATTGCCGATCAAGAAGTCGGCGAATTGTTTTCCTCTGAACCAGGAGTCAGACATGTCTTCAGACAAAAAACGCGCCACGGCCAGCAAACGCCTGCTGGAAATCACCACTCCGACCGATCTGGGCGAGGAGGCCCGCCGTGATATCGGCGCGGCGCTCAACCTTATCCTGGCGGATGTGTTTGCGCTGTACCTGAAAACCAAGAACTTCCACTGGCATGTCAGCGGGCCGCATTTCCGTGATTACCACCTGATGCTGGACGATTTCGGCGGCGAGCTGTTTGCCATGACCGATCCGCTGGCCGAGCGCGTACGCAAGCTGGGTGGTCGTACCCTGACCTCCATCGGCCAGATCAGCCGTCTGCAACGCGTACTCGACAACGATGCCGAATATGTCGAACCCGGTGACATGCTGGCCGAACTGTGCGAAGACAACCGCGATCTGGTCAGCCGCCTGCGCGAGGCCCACAATGTGTGCGACCAATACAACGACACGGCCGGTGCCAGCCTGATCGAAAACTGGATCGACGAAACCGAAAAACGCGCCTGGTTCCTGTTCGAAGCCAGCCGCCACAGCGATTCCACCGGGCATTGACGCGTCCTGATACGCATCGTTTCCCTGATCTGTGCCACCTCGACGTGTCGGGGTGGCTGTTTTTTTGCGTCCGATCCGGCAAGAGCCGCCTGGAGAAGCAGGCAGCCACAGCCGGTTTGCCCGGCAAGACTGCCGTACAGGCGGCCATGCGGTGCGCTCCGTGCTAGAATCGGCGCTATTTTCCGGCTAGAAGACCGACCTGATTTCACATGACCGATCACCTGTTCGCCAAAGAGACGATTCCCGTCAGCCTCGAAGAAGAAATGCGCCGCTCGTACCTCGATTACGCCATGAGCGTGATCGTGGGCCGGGCGCTCCCGGATGTGCGCGACGGCCTCAAGCCCGTGCATCGTCGCGTACTGTTCGCCATGCACGAGCTGTCCAACGACTGGAACCGTCCCTACAAGAAATCCGCCCGCGTGGTGGGCGACGTCATCGGTAAATACCACCCGCACGGCGACACGGCGGTGTACGACACCATCGTGCGCATGGCCCAGGATTTTTCCCTGCGCTATCCGCTGGTGGACGGTCAGGGCAACTTCGGCTCGATCGACGGCGACAATGCAGCCGCCATGCGTTACACCGAAATCCGCATGGCCAAAATCGCCCACGAACTGCTGGCCGACATCGAAAAGGAAACGGTCGACTTCGGCCCCAACTATGATGGCTCGGAACACGAACCACTGGTGCTGCCGGCCAAGATTCCCAACCTGCTGATCAATGGCAGCTCGGGCATTGCCGTGGGCATGGCGACCAACATCCCGCCGCACAACCTCAACGAAGTCGTGGATGCCCTGCTGGCCCTGCTGGCCAACAGCGACATGACCATCGACGAGCTGATCGACATCATTCCGGCCCCGGACTTTCCGACTGCCGGCATCATCTACGGTCTTGCCGGTGTACGCGAAGGCTATCGCAGCGGCCGGGGCCGCGTGGTCATCCGCGCCCGCACCCACGTCGAAGACATCGGCCGCGGCGACCGGCAGGCGCTGATCATTGACGAGCTGCCCTACCAGGTCAACAAGGCCAACCTGCTGATCAAGATCGGCGAACTGGTACGCGAAAAAGCCATTGACGGCATTTCCGACTTGCGTGATGAATCCGACAAGTCGGGCATGCGCGTCGTGATCGAGCTCAAGCGCGGCGAAGTACCGGACGTCGTCCTCAACAACCTGTACAAGCAGACCCAGCTGCAAGACAGCTTCGGCATGAACATGGTGGCCCTGGTCGACGGCCAGCCGCGCCTCCTGAACCTCAAGCAGATTCTGGAAGAATTCCTGCGCCATCGCCGCGAAGTAGTGACGCGCCGGACTATTTTCGAACTGCGCAAGGCCCGTGAGCGCGGCCATGTGCTTGAAGGCCTGGCGGTTGCCCTGTCCAACGTCGACGAAATCATCGCCCTCATCAAGGCCGCTCCAACGCCGCCGGTAGCCAAGGCCGAGCTGATGGCCCGCCAGTGGCGCTCGCCGCTGGTGGAGGAAATGCTGGCCCGGGTGGAACTCGACAAGGCCCGTCCGGACGGCCTGCTGCCCGAGTTTGGCTTGCAGGCCAATGGCTACCGTCTGTCGGAAACCCAGGCCCAAGCCATTCTGGAGTTGCGCCTGCAACGCCTGACCGGTCTTGAGCAAGACAAGATCGTTGCCGAATACCGCGACGTGATGGACACCATCATGGACCTGCTCGACATCCTCGCGCGGCCGGAGCGGGTCAGCCAGATCATCGCCGACGAACTCAACCAGATCAAAACCCAGTTCGGTGACACCCGGCGCTCGGAAATCGAGCCATTCGGCGGCGACATCAATCTGGAAGACCTGATCACGCCGCAGGACATGGTGGTGACCCTGTCGCATACCGGTTACATGAAAACCCAGCCGGTTACCGATTACCAGGCCCAGCGCCGGGGTGGTCGTGGCAAGCAGGCAGCCGCCACCAAGGACGAGGATTTCATCGAAAACCTCTTTGTCGCCAACACCCACGACTTCCTGCTGTGCTTCTCGTCGGCCGGCCGCATGTACTGGCTCAAGGTTTATGAACTGCCGCAGGGCAGCCGCCAGAGCCGTGGCAAGCCCATCGTCAACCTGCTGCCGCTGGTCGAAGGCGAAAAAATCAACGCCATCCTGCCGGTCAAGGGGTTCAGCGATACCGAATACGTGTTCATGGCCACTGCCCGCGGCACGGTCAAGAAAACCCCGCTTTCGGCATTCTCCAACCGTCGCAGCGCCGGCATCATCGCAGTCGACCTCGATGAAGGGGACTACCTGATCGGGGCGGCCGTCACCAGCGGCAACAGTGAAGTCATGTTGTTCAGCGATGCCGGCAAGGCCGTGCGCTTTGATGAAGCAGATGTCCGTCCGATGGGCCGCAACGCCCGTGGCGTGCGCGGCATGGAACTCGGCGACGCCCAGCAGGTCATCGGCATGCTGGTCAGCAACGAAGAAACCAGTCAGGTGCTCACGGCTACAGCCAACGGCTATGGCAAACGCACGCCGATCGGCGACTACCGCAAATCACGTCGCGGCACCCAAGGGGTGATTGCCATCGATACCGGCGAACGCAACGGTGCACTGGTGGCCGTGGCGCTGGTCGCAGACAGTGACGAGCTGATGCTGATGACCACCGGCGGCGTCCTGATCCGCACCCGTGTATCGGAAGTCCGCGAAACCGGCCGGGCGGCCCAAGGGGTGCGCCTGATCAACCTTGATGCCGGCGAGCAACTCGTCAGTCTGGAAAAGATCGCGGAAAGCGACGAACCCGACGACACGGATGAAACCGCCCCGGAACAGGACTGAGACAGGCGGAGAAACAGGGGAGAAACCAACAGTCATGTCTGACCTCTTCAACCACATGCAGAGCTGGTTTGTCAGCCTGCCGCACTGCGCGACACTGGGCATCCGCTTTGTCGACATCGTCGACAAGCAGCCCTGTTACGCAATCGACTGGCACGAGGACCTGGTCGGTAATCCGGCCACCGGCGTACTGCATGGCGGCGTGATCACCAGCCTGATCGATACCACCAGCGCACTGTCGATTTTTCCGCACCTGCCGGATGCCGAAGCCATTGCCACGCTGGACCTGCGCATTGACTACCTCAAGCCGGCGATACCCGGCCAGACCGTGTACTGCCGGGCCGAATGCTACAAGCTGGCCCGGCAGGTCGCCTTTACCCGGGCGGTCTGTCATCACGGTGATGCCAGTGACCCGATCGCACACGGCGTCGCCACCTTCATGCGGGCATCCAGCAAGGCCGTTCTGGGAGGGCAGTCATGAGTGAATACGTGACCCGCTTCCAGGCCCTGCGCGAAGCACGCGATTATGCCGGCATTGTCGACAGCATCCCCTACGCCCGCCTGCTGGGCGTGCAGTTCGCTGAAGAATCCGAAGGACGGCTGCTGTTTTCCTTGCCGTTTGCCGAGCGCAACATCGGTAACCCGCTGCTGCCCGCCATGCACGGCGGCGTGCTTGGCGGATTCATGGAAAATGCCGCACTGGTACAACTGCTGTGGGTACAGGAAAGCCGGGAAACTCCCAAGACCGTGGATTTTTCCCTCGACTACCTGCGCTCGGCAAAACCGCACATCCTGTTTGCCCGCTGCGAATTCACCAAGCAGGGCAAACGCGTGGCCAATATGCAGGTAACGGCCTGGCAGGAAGACGAATCCAGGCCAGTTGCCGTTGCCCGGGGACATTTCCTGCTCAACTAGCCCGTCAGGCGGGAAAACAGCAGTGAAGCCTTCTGGAGAAACAACAGCATGACGATCTACAACTTTTCCGCCGGACCCGCATTGTTGCCGCAAGACGTGCTGCGGGAAGCGCAACGCGAACTGACCGACTGGCACGGCAGCGGCATGTCCGTCATGGAAATGAGCCATCGCGGACGCGAGTTCATGTCCATCCACGCCCAGGCAGAAGCCGATCTGCGCGAACTCTTGCAGGTTCCCGACAACTACCGGGTCCTGTTCCTGCAAGGCGGGGCACACAGCCAGTTTTCCATGGTGCCGATGAATCTCCTGCGCGGCAAAACCACTGCCGATTACGTCATCACCGGGCACTGGGGCAAGGTCGCCATCAAGGAAGCACGGCGTTACGGTGACATGCGCATTGCCGCAACAGGCGAGGCCAGCGGCTTCAACGGCATCCCGCCGCAATCAGAGTGGCAGCCCAACCCCGATGCCGCCTACCTGCACTACGTCAGCAACGAAACCATCGGCGGCGTGCAGTTTCCGTTCATTCCCGAATCCGGCGTACCGCTGGTCTGTGACATGTCGAGCGATTTCCTGTCGCGACCGGTTGACGTCTCCCGCTTCGGACTGATCTTTGCCGGCGCCCAGAAAAACATCGGTCCGGCCGGGCTGACCCTGGTGATCGTGCGCGAAGACCTGCTCGGGCAGACCCTGCCGGGCACGCCGACCATGTTCGATTACAAGATCCATGCCGATGCCGACTCGATGTACAACACGCCACCAACCTACGCCATCTACATGGCCGGTCTGGTGTTCCAGTGGCTCAAGGATAACGGTGGCGTACGCGGCATCCAGATGCGCAACGAGGAAAAGGCCGGCCTGCTGTACCACACCATCGACTCCAGCGATGGTTTCTATCGCTGCCCGGTGGATGTCGAATGCCGTTCGCGCATGAACGTTCCGTTCCGCCTGCGTACCGAAGTCCTGGAAAAGCGTTTCGTGGATGAAGCCGACATGGCCGGGTTGCTGCAACTCAAGGGCCATCGTTCAGTGGGCGGGGTACGTGCATCCATCTACAACGCCATGCCGTTCGAGGGTGTCAAGGCGCTGGTCGCGTTCATGGCAGAATTCGCCCGCCGTCACGGCTGATTGTCCATCGTTTTCCGGGGTCCCAACGTGTCAGAAGAACAACTCAAGCAACATCGTCACGCCATTGATTCGATTGATGCGGAAATCCTGGCGCGACTCAACGCCCGGGCAGGGCATGCCCGGGCCATTGGCGAAATCAAGGGTGGCGGCATCATTTACCGTCCCGAGCGTGAAGCCGAAGTCTTGCGCCGCATCAAGGACCTGAACGAAGGACCACTGCCGGGCGAGTCGGTTGCGCGCATTTTCCGCGAGATCATGAGCGAATGCCTCGCACTGGAAAAACCGCTGTCGATCGCCTTTCTGGGGCCCGAAGGCACGTTCAGCCAGTCCGCAGCCATCAAGCACTTCGGCCATGCCGCCACGACGGTCCCGTGCGTGTCGATCGACGAAGCCTTCCGGGCCGTCGAATCCCGTTCTCTGGACTATGTCGTCGCTCCGGTTGAAAACAGCACCGAAGGCGCGGTCGGCCGGACGCTGGACCTGATGGTGTCCACCCCGCTGAAAATCTGCGGCGAAGTGGTCCTGCGCATCCATCACCACCTGCTGCGCCAGTCTGCCGATGCCACACCTCCCCGCAAGGTGTATTCACACGCACAGTCGCTTGCCCAGTGCCACGAATGGCTCAACCGCTTCCTGCCCGATGCAGAACGGGTGTCGGTCGCCAGTAATGCCGAAGCAGCCAGGCTGGCCAGTGAGGATGCCACGGTGGCCGCCATCGCCGGCGAAGCCGCCGCCGAGCGTTATGCCCTAGCCCGGATTGCCAGCAACATCGAGGATGAGCCCAACAATACCACACGCTTTCTGGTGCTCGGACACCAGGATTGCGTGGCCACCGGGCATGACAAGACCAGTCTCGTCTGCTCGGCCCAGAACCGGCCGGGAGCCGTCCACAGCCTGATCGCTCCCATTGCCCGGGCCGGGGTCAGCATGACCAAGTTCGAGTCACGTCCGGCGCGCTCCGGCCTGTGGGAATATCTGTTTTTTGTTGATCTTGAAGGGCACCAGAGCGATGCCACCATGCAGCAGGCGCTGATGGAGCTGCGCGAGCGGGCTGCCTTCGTCAAGGTACTGGGATCGTATCCGGCAGCAGTGCTCTGATCCTCCAGTGACGCATTCGTCTTGTCACACGGGCAGCGTCAACTGCCCGTTGTGCTTTCCAGGAAATCCATCATGAAACGTATCTGTGTATTTTGCGGCTCCAACTTCGGCAACAAGCCCGATTACGAACTGGCCGCCATCGCCATGGGGCAGGAGCTGGCCCGTCGCGGCCTGAGTCTGGTCTACGGCGGGGGCAAGGTCGGCCTGATGGGAGCCATCGCCGACGCCACGCTGGCCGCCGGAGGTGAAGTCATCGGAGTCATTCCCGAATTCCTGCGTCTGAAAGAGCTTGATCATGCGCACCTGACCGAACTGCACATCGTCGGTTCCATGCACGAACGCAAGGCGAAAATGGCTGAACTGGCTGATGGCTTCATTGCCATGCCGGGCGGATTCGGCACGTTTGAAGAATGGTTCGAAGTGTTGACCTGGTCCCAGCTTGGCATGCACTCCAAGCCGATCGGCCTGCTGAACATCAGCGGCTTTTACGACCCGTTGCTGCAGTTTGCCCAGCACGCTGCCCGGACGGGATTTGTCCGTGAAGAAAACCTGAGCCTGTTCGTCAGCGCCAACGAACCTCCGTCGTTGCTCAACGCCATGCAGGACTGGCAGCCGGTCCGGGTCAGCAAGTGGATGGGCAAGGCCGCCATCTGACCAACCGGAACATGCCGACGGGGCAGAGGTGAAACGGATATGGTAAAAACGACAGGATCATTACCTGTTGACCGGAAAACCCATGTCAGACCTGTCCCGCCTTGCCCCGTCCCATGTCCGGGCCATCGCCCCCTACCAGCCAGGCAAACCGATCGGTGAGCTGGCCCGTGAGCTGGACCTCGATCCTGCCGGTATCGTCAAGCTTGCCTCGAATGAAAACCCGCAGGGTCTGTCCCCCCGGGTCAAGGCGGCACTGGTCGCAGCACTGGACGACATTGCCCGCTACCCGGATGGCAACAGTTTTGACGTAAAAGCGGCCGTCTGCCGCCGCTTTGGCTCTGTACCGGAGCAGATCGTGCTGGGCAACGGCTCCAATGACCTGCTGGAACTGGTTGCCCGGACCTTCCTGAGCCCGGACGACAGCGTGGTGTTTGCGCAGTATTCCTTTGCCGTCTATCCGCTGGTTACCCAGGCCTGCGGCGCCACCTGCATCGAAGTCCCGGCCCGCGATTTCGGGCATGACCTGGCCGCCATGCGTGCAGCCATCCGGGCCGATACCAAACTGGTGTTCGTTGCCAACCCGAACAACCCGACCGGTACCTTTGTGTCCGGAGCCGAGTTACTGGCATTTCTGGAGTCCGTGCCGGAAAACGTGCTGGTCATGCTGGACGAGGCCTATACCGAATTCCTGCCCGAAGCAGACCGGTACGATTCGCTGTCCTGGCTCGGGCGCTTTCCCAACCTAATCGTCAGTCGCACCCTGTCCAAAGCCTACGGTCTGGCCGGCCTGCGCGTCGGCGTGGCGTTTGCCAACCCGGTTGTCGCAGACCTGATCAACCGTATCCGCCAGCCGTTCAACGTCAACAGTCTGGCGCAGGCAGCAGCTTGTGCGGCACTGGAAGACGAAGCATTCCTTCGCCAGACCGTCGACGGCAATACCCGGGGCTTGCGGCAACTGGGCCAGGCTTTTGAGCGGCTGGGTATCAGCTACATCCCCAGCCGCGGCAACTTCATCACCTTCCACTGCGAGGATGCGGCAGGCATCAATCGTGCCTTGCTGCAACAAGGCGTGATCGTACGGCCGCTGGCCAGCTACGGCCTGCATCACAGCCTGCGTGTATCGGTCGGCACCGAGGCCGAAAATGCCCGCTTTATCACCGCACTGGAACACGTCCTGGCCTGACCGGCCCTTAATGAAAAAGCGGGGTTGATACCCCGCTTTTTCATGTGCTTTCGCCTGACAACCGGCTAGGCATCCAGTCCGGCCTGCACCAGTTCGGCGGCCCGGATCACTGCCCGGGCCTTGTTGCAGGTTTCCTGCCATTCACTCTGCGGCACCGAATCGGCCACCACGCCAGCCCCCGCCTGCACAAACAGCTGCCCGTCCTTGATGACAGCGGTGCGGATGGCAATCGCCAGGTCCATGTCACCATTGAAACCAAGGTAACCCACGGCGCCACCATACACACCGCGCTTGCCCGGTTCAAATTCGTCGATGATTTCCATTGCCCGGACCTTGGGGGCACCGGACAGGGTTCCCGCCGGGAAAGTGGCCCGGAGTACGTCTAGGTTGCTCATGCCATCCCGCAGTTGTCCTTCAACGCTGGAAACAATGTGCATCACGTGGGAGTAGCGCTCGATCACCATCTTGTCAGTCACGGATACCGAGCCGGTCTCGGCCACGCGCCCGATGTCGTTGCGTCCCAGATCCATCAGCATGACATGCTCGGCAATTTCCTTGGGATCTGCCAGCAGCTCCTCGGCCAATGCCTGGTCTTCTTCACGCGACTTGCCGCGCGGACGGGTACCGGCAATCGGACGCACCGTCACCTGCCGGTCTTCCTGGCGCACGAGGATTTCCGGTGAGCTGCCTACCACGTGGAAATCGTCAAAATGGTAATAGAACAGATAGGGCGAGGGGTTGAGGCTGCGCAGGGCACGATAGAGTGAGAGGGGATTGTCCTCGTACAGCAGGCTCATGCGCTGCGACAGGACAACCTGCATGATGTCACCGTCGACGATGTAACGCTGGGCCGATGCCACGGCTGTCTTGAAAGCCTCTTCTCCGAATTCCGAGCGGGCCACAGCCGGGCGGGAAGGCAGGGACAAGGGCAGGGGAGCCGGTTCACGCAACTTGCCGCGCAGTTGCTTCAGGCGGGCCTCTGCCTTGGCAAAGGCGTTGGGTACGGCCGGGTCGGCGTATACCACCAGATAAAGCTTGCCGGACAGATTGTCGACGATGGCCAGTTCTTCCGACAGCATCAGCAGGATGTCCGGCGTGCCGATCACGTCCGGCTTGGGTGGACGGGCCGCCAGACGCTTTTCGATCAGACGGATGGTTTCATAGCCGAAATAGCCGACCAGCCCGCCATTGAAACGCGGTAACTGGTCCAGCTGCGGCGTACGGAAACGCTGCTGGAACGACTCGATGAAGCCCAGCGGATCACCTTCGTGCGTTTCCAGCACCCGGTCGCCATGCTCGACCTGAACCCGCAGCCCGTTGACGCGCAGGCGTGTGGTGGCCGGCAAGCCGATGAACGAATAGCGGCCGAACCGTTCTCCGCCCACGACGGATTCCAGCAGATAGGAATAGGGCGCATTGGCCAGTTTCAGGTATACCGACAGCGGCGTATCCAGATCGGCATGCAGCTCGAGGGTAACGGGGATGCGGTTGTAGCCGGCAGCAGCCAGACGGGTGAATTCTTCGGGAGTCATCATGAAATCCGGTTCGGGCAAGAAAGGTCAGGCAAAAAACGGCAGGGCAAGCCGCACGACAGGGGCTTGGCTTGGCCATCGCCAACTCGCCAGATTGGGCAGGAATTTCATGATAAGAGGATGTCCGGACAAAAATCAGCGTATGGCATTCTTGCCGAATTCATATGCCGCAGCAAGCGAGGCAGCCACAAAGTCAGCCTCACAGGCACTGACATCCTCGTAGCCATAGCTGGCAGCAATCGCCAGCGCACCCGCCTGCCGGGCGCACTGCACGTCATTATGACTGTCTCCGACCATGGCCATGGCTTGCGGTGGCACCCCGAACTGTTCTGCCACATGGAGTAGCGGCAACCCGGACGGTTTTTTCTCGGACAGAGAGTCACCGCCGATCTGGATATCCAGAAAGCGGTCCAGCCCCAGGGCCGCAGTCAGCTTGCGGGCCGGGCCGACGGATTTGTTGGTGACCAAGGCAACCCGGAAGCCCTCGGCCTTCATGCGGGAAAGGGTATCAACGACGGTCGGATACGGTTGCGTATGGTCTGCCAGATGCTGGCCATACCAGTCCAGAAACATGGACAGGGCTTCGGCATGCTGACCATCGGATACACAGCCATCGCGCAGGTCGGTCAGGGCCCGGTGCACCAGGGACGCGATGCCGTCACCGACGTGGTAACGGATGCGCGCTTCTGGCAACGGCGGCAAACCGTAGTACGCCCGTACCCGGTTGGCCGCAATCGTCAGGTCCGGAATCGAATCGACGAGGGTCCCGTCAAGATCAAGGGCAAAAGCCTGAATACGCATGGCAAACCATCCGGCAAGAAAACAGCATCATGCCAGCACGGACCGGAGCGGACAAACGGCCCCGGTCCGGTCAATGCGGGCGGCACGGCACCCAGATGGCGTTTTCCAGCGTCATGGCGGTTTCACCGGCCTGATTGGTCGTTATCCAGCGCCAGCCGACTACGCCGAACTCCGGCTGTGTGGTCGATCTTTTGGTCTTGAGAACCTCCAGCGTCACCTTCAGGGTATCCCCCGGACGGGTCGGACGGGGCCAGCGCATCTTGTCAACCTGCATGCCGACCAGTCCACCGGCCACACGGTCCGCCAGCAAGTCCACCACCAGCCTCATCGAGGTTATTGCAGTCTGCCAGCCACTGGCAGCCAGACCGGCAAATACCGAATGTTCGGCCAGCCGGGCATCCAGATGAAAAGGCTGCGGGTCATGCTGACGGGCAAATCCGGCAATGTCGTCAGCAGTCAGCGTACGGGTCGCTGTCTCGAAGCGCATGCCAGGCTGAAAATCCTCAAAATACAGTTTCTCCATGATCTTTCTCTTTTTGTGAGGGAATACAGCACAACGCCGGCCTTCAGGCCGGCGCTGCATGAAACAGGCATGGTCAGGCAGATTCACCGACCGCCGGGCCAGCCAGAATACGTGAGGGTTCCGCCGTAGCGGCTAGGGCAGCCACCTTGGCCGCCTTGGCCCGGAAGGCATCACCATCAAGCTTTTGTTGCCAGTCAGCAACCTCACCATGACCGGCCATCGCGGCCAGCCGTCCGGTCAGTTCAGGAGTAACGGGCATATCGAGTTGTGCCAGCAACTCGTCAGCCAGGTCCGGACGGTTGCATACCAGAGCCATGTCGCAGCCGGCCGCAAAAGCTGCCTGCGCCCGGGCCGCAATCCCCCCGGCACCTGCCGCGCCTTCCATGCAGAGGTCATCACTGAAAATCGTGCCGCCAAAGCCCATGCGTTCCCGCAAGACTGTCTGCAACCAGAAAGGCGAGAAACCGGCGGGCAGCGGATCGACTGCGTCATAGACCACATGGGCCGGCATCACGGCATGCATGCCGGCTGCTGCCAGGCGGGCAAACGGGATCAGGTCGGCTTCTTCGATGGACGCATAGCTGCGATGGTCTACCGGGATGACGTGATGTGAATCGCCTTCCACCGCCCCATGGCCAGGGAAGTGCTTGCCGCAGGCAATCATGCCTCCGGCCACCAGCCCGCGGGTCAGCGCTTCGGCAAGGGTCGCCACGATGTTCGGGTCTGCATGAAAACTGCGGTTACCGATGACGGCACACCGGCCGTGGTCAATGTCAAGTACCGGAGTAAAGCTCAGGTCCACACCACTGGCCCGCAATTCGGTCGCCAGCACTTCACCGACGTCATGAGCCAGATCCAGTGCAGCCTCCGGTGATTTTTCCCACAACGCCCCCAGAGCCTGCATCGGCGGCAAACGGGTGAAACCGGTCAGGAAGCGCTGGACCCGGCCACCTTCATGATCAACTGCAATCAGGAGATGCGGACTGCGCAAGGAACGGATTTCCTCGGTAAGGGACCGTAACTGTCCGACGGATTCGAAATTGCGGCGAAACAGGATTACGGCCCCGACCATCGGGTGGGACAAACGGCGGCGATCATCATCAGACAAGGAGCAGCCAGCTACATCGACCATTACCGGGCCGCGGGGAAGTTGCAAAGTCATGGCACTACCAGAGAAAAATGGATATTGCCGGCTGCGGGGCATGCCGGCGCAAAGGCGCATCATGGCAGAGATGCCATGATGCCGATTCAGTCGCGGGCACGGTTCCACCAACGGGCCAGCACGAACGAAACCAGCCCGACCTTGAGCCAGCGCGACCAGTGCCGGGCACCTTTGTCCGGCAGGGCGGCGGCCAGTACGGCAGAAGCCATCTTGAGCGAGCGGGCCTCTCCGGCCAGTGCCGTGCCTTCCTTGAGCCAGTGAGCCGGCCGGCGCCAACGGGCCAGCTGGACTCCGGCCTGCATGCGCAAGGCATCACCCTTGACCAGCAGGAGCTGTTTGCGGAATTCGCGATCCTGTTGCCGACGGTTCATGCCTCATCCTTGTGCGAATGCGCAAGTGTCTGCCAGTCTTTCCTGATTTCGGTCAGCGTCAGGTGAAATGCCGGCGGAGCCGATGCCATCCGGTGCATCAGCGTTCTCAAAAGGCCGTAAGCAGCCAGAAGGAAGCCACACAAAAGTCCCAGCAGCGCCCAGCCACGTACTCCGGGCGGGGTCAGGACAGCCACCATGACAATGACCGTCACCAAGGCTGCCAGAACCAGAATCAGGGCACCGACCGCCAGCACGACATGCGTGACGACCCGCTCCTGCTGCTCCGCCATTTCAATACGGAACAGCTCGACACGTGTGGATGCCAGCCGGACCAGCCCGGTAACCAGTGCAGACAGGCTGCCCGGACGGGCTCTGGATGAGTCGGAGCCCGTCATGGATTAACGGCGCGAAACCAGCAGGCCAAGCAGGAAACCCACCACGGCAGCCAGACCCACGAGGCGCCACGGATGGTCGTGGGCGTACTGGTCGGTCGTCTTGCAGGCCACCTTGGCCTTGGCGGTCACTGCCTCTTCGGCGCGCAGCAGGCGGTCTTTGGCCACTTCCAGATTGGCGGTCAGCTTGTCGCGCAGGGCACGGGCCTTGTCGCTGCCGTTTTCGCTGGTTTGTGCAATCAGCTCTTCGGTGTTGTTGAGTACATCACGGACGTCGTCCAGCAATTGTTCTTTGCTCACTTCACTCATCATGATCTCCCATGGCTAAACACAGACTGACGAAGTTTCATCAGTATCGGACGAAGTAGCGCAATTGTCTTGCTGCCAGCACTACCTCAATATCAACAAGATTGCCATACATCATTGCTTCGGAACAGGAAAAACCGGGCAGCTCCAATCCGGACGGCCCGGTCTCACTTCTCAGGCCAGGCCAGCTGCCATACGCTCAAGCACGGCGTCCCGGCCGATCAGCGCCAGGACAGCATCGACGGACGGCGTTTGCGTCGTGCCGCACACCAGCACGCGCAACGGCATGCCCAGCTGGCCCATCTTGATGCCCTCGTCCGCGCAGAACGGCTTGAACAGGCCGTGGATGGCCTCGGCATTCCACTCCGGCAGGGCAGCCAGACGTTCGGCAAAGCGGGCCATGCGGGCCGGCGCCTCGCCGGACAGGTGCTTTTCCACGTCAGCGGAAGCCGGTTCGCGCCGGGCGTAGAAGTAATCCACCTCGCGGGCCAGTGCATTGAGGTCCTGCACCCGTTCCTTCACCAGCCCAATCACGGTTTCCAGCGCCGGGCCGTTGCCGGTGTCCACGCCGGCAGCATCCAGCCGGCTGCGGATCAGGCCGGCCAGGCGCACGTTGTCGGCAGCCTTGATGTGCTGGGCGTTCAGCCACAGGAATTTTTCCTGGTTGAAGCGCGACGCCGACGGGCTGACATCCTTGAGGTCGAACCACTCGACGAACTGGTCCATGGTGAAAAACTCGTCGTCACCGTGTCCCCAGCCCAGGCGGGCCAGGTAGTTCAGCAGCGCCTCGGGCAGGATGCCCTGGTCGGCATAGTCCACCACGCTGACGGCATCGCGGCGCTTGCTCATCTTCTGGCCGTCCTCGTTGAGGATCATCGGCAGGTGCGCGTACACCGGCAGCGGGGCGCCCAGCGCCTTGAGGATGTTGATCTGGCGCGGGGTATTGTTGACGTGATCGTCGCCGCGGATGACGTGGGTGATGTTCATGTCCCAGTCGTCCACCACCACGCAGAAGTTGTAGGTCGGGCTGCCGTCGCCGCGGGCGATGATCAGGTCGTCAAGCTCGGTGTTGGCAATCTCGATCCGGCCCTTCACTGCGTCGTCCCATGCCACCACGCCGTCAACCGGGTTCCTGAAACGCACCACCGGCGTTACGCCGGCCGGCGGGGCGGGCAGTTCCTTGCCCGGCTCCGGACGCCAACGGCGGTCGTAGCGCGGCTTCTCGCCCCGGGCTTCCTGCTCGGCGCGCAGGGCGTCCAGTTCTTCGCGGGTCATGTAGCAGTAGTAGGCGTGCCCGGCTGCCAGCAGCTCCTGGATGACGGCCTTGTAGCGGTCAAAACGCTGGGTCTGGTAGAACGGGCCTTCGTCATGGCCAAGTCCGACCCAGCTCATGCCGTCCAGAATGGCCTTGACCGACTCCGGCGTCGAGCGTTCAAGGTCGGTGTCCTCGATGCGCAGCACGAACACGCCATGGTGCTTTTTGGCATAGGCCCAGGAGAACAGGGCAGTGCGGACTCCGCCGATATGCAGATAACCGGTCGGGCTCGGGGCGAAACGGGTACGGATCATGGTCAGTTTGGTGGGCATGGAAAGACAGAATTAGTCATTTTACGCCGGACTGGCATCCTGCACAGCGTTGCACTGCACAAACCTGTACGACATTGCACAACACTTATTCTGCAAACACCCCCGAATCGCCCTGATCCAGGCTCTCGGTGGCACCTTGTACGCACAAGAAGAACCGGATCGCGCTCCGGAAGCGCTGCGCGAACCAGGCTACAGACAGAACACAGAAGCACCGCCGGCACGAACCGGCTGGCTCAGGTCTGGATGATGGCTATCCGCAGCCATGGACAAAGTCATTGCCTGTCCGTCAAAACAGGCGCTCCGCCGCAGAGGATGCCTGGGCAGGCGTTGTTGCCGCAGGCGAAGAAAAGGCCGGCAAAGCATTTTCGACAGGGGCAGCAACAGGCGGCGGCGACACTGCTCCAGTCTCGTTGCCATCAGGCACCACCACCGGCATGTCCGGCCGAAGCCAGGGCAAAGGCTGCAATCCGGCAATTTGTCCGTTGCTGCTGTCACGGCAGCTGAGACATACCGGCTTGCCGGTGCGGGCCTGCAAGGTCTCGACAATCCTTTGCTGGCGGATTTCGCGCCCGCCGCTGCTCCATTTTTCGGCTGCCGTCCGTATCTGTGCCGCGTTGGCCGTGGTTTTGCCGTAGCGATCGGCAAAAGCAGTCATCCAGACATCCCCCCTGGCATCCTGGTTCAACAGGACCGATTGGTAAATGACCGATACCGGCACGCCATAGCGGACACGCGAAGCCAGATCCAGCGCGTCCTCGTTGCGCAACCGGACACAACCGTGACTGCGGAACCCCGGCACGCTGCCCGGCGCATTCGTGCCGTGCATGCCGAGACCGAGGCCCGGCTCGCCAAAACGGATGAATACCTTGCCCAGCGGATTTTGCGGCCCAGGCGGCACCACGGTCTGCACGGTCTTGCCGGCACGGGCCATTTCCTGCTGGATGGAACGCGGTACATGCCAGGCCGGGTTGCGCGAAATGCCGGTGACGTCATATTCGCCTTCCGGCGTTTGCGTCAGCGCCTTGCCTACGGCCACCGGGTACGATTTGACCAGTTGTCCGTCGTCATAGACGAACAGCCGGGTCTGGGGCAGGTTGATGACGACATGCACACCCCGGGAGCTGACGGCATGGTCCGGGACAGCTGTCACTGCCCAGACCCGCGGCACGCCAAGACACAGCAGGGCAGCGCAGACAATGCGATACGGCACGGGATACATGGACATTCTCCGTACGGCCAGCGCAGGCCAAACCTTCAACCGCAATGATAGACAGCGTGTCCGGCGCTCACGGACAAATCGTACATGGCCCCGGTGCTTGCCCTACAATAAGCGGTTTTCCACTTGAACCACCGCAGCCCTTGATGCACTGCGGTGCGCAGCGACCCGCCATGCCCCAACTTGCCACTATCGAATCGCTCGACCACGAAGGACGAGGCGTCGCCCACGTCGACGGCAAAACCGTATTCATCGACGGGGCCCTGCCGTTTGAAACGGTCGAATACGCCAGCTACCGAAAAAAACCCAGCTACGAAAACGCTGACTGCAAGGCCATCCTGCACGAAAGCTTCATGCGCGCCCGGCCTCGCTGCCCGCATTACGACATTTGCGGCGGCTGCTCCATGCAGCACGTTGAGTTCAACGCCCAGGTTGCCGTCAAGCAACGGGTGCTGGAAGACAACCTGGCCCACATCGGCAAGGTGAGTCCGGAAGTCGTCCTGCCGCCGATTTACGGTCCGCAATGGGGCTACCGCCACCGGGGCCGGCTGTCAGCCCGCTTTGTCGCCAAGAAAAACACCGTCCTGATCGGCTTTCATGAAAAGCGCTCAAGCTTCATTGCCGACATGGAGGAATGCCACATCCTGCCGCAGCGCATTTCCGACCTGCTGATGCCCCTGCGAGCACTGATTGCCAGCCTGTCGATCAGCCAGCGCATGCCACAGGTGGAATATGCCGGCGGTGAAGACCTGGATGTCCTGGTGCTGCGCAACATGGACCCGCTGACCAGCGAAGACGAATCGCGCATCCGGGCATTTGCCGATCACCACAATGCCAACCGGCTGCTGCCGTTGCAGTTCTGGCTGCAACCGAAAGGACCGGACAGCTGTTATCCGTTCTATCCGCTGGATGCACCGGCGCTGTGCTACCGCTTGCCGGAATTCGGCGTGGAAATGCCCTACAAGCCGACCGAATTCACCCAAGTCAACCCGGGCATCAACCGTGTGCTGGTGTCGCGGGCACTCAAGCTGCTGGACCCGCAGCCGGGCGAGCGCATCGCCGACATGTTCTGTGGCCTTGGCAACTTCACCCTGCCGATCGCCCGCTCCGGGGCCGTTGTGCTGGGCATGGAAGGCAGCCAGCAGCTGATTGAACGTGCCGTGCAGAATGCCACGCACAACGGTCTGGAAAAGACCGTGCGCTACCGCATGGCCAACCTGTTCGATGTCACACCGGAATCGTTTGCCAAGCTGGGCCGGTTCGACAAGATGCTGATCGACCCGCCGCGTGACGGTGCCGTGGCGCTGTGCAAATCGCTGGGCGACAACGGCCCCAAACGCATTGTCTACGTTTCGTGCAGCCCGTCCACACTGGCCCGCGATGCAGCCGTGCTGGTGCATACCCAGGGCTACACGCTCAGGGCAGCCGGCATCGTCAACATGTTCCCGCACACGGCGCACGTGGAATCCATCGCCCTGTTCGAAAAAACCGGGCCAGCCAAGAGCCGGGCCGAACTGGAAGCCATCGAGGCCGCTGAAGAAGCCGCCCGGCAGGCAGCCAGGGACGCCCGCAAGGAGCGCGATGCCGAAGCAGCCCGCCTCAAGGCCGAGCAGGAAGCCGAACGGATTGCCCGCAAGGCGGCACGGCACCAGCACTACCTCGACAACAAGGATTATTACGACGCCCGCTCCGTAGCCCAGGAGTCCGGCAAAACGGCCTCTTGATCCTTTTGCCCGGCATGAACCGGAGCAGGTTCTGCCGGGTGGATGCACGTATGCTGCAACAAAAATCCCCGGTCGTCTGACCGGGGATTTTTTGTGGTTCTTCTGCAACCGCCTGCTTGCTTACTCTTCGTCCGGAACGTTGAGGGCGTTGATGTTGTAGCCGGCATCAACGTAGGTGATCTCGCCGGTAATGCCGCTGGCCAGATCCGACAACAGGAAGGCAGCTGCGTTGCCGACTTCTTCGATCGTCACATTGCGCTTGAGCGGTGCGTTGTCGGAAGCCATTTTCAGCAGCTTGCCGAAGCCGGAGATGCCCGACGCAGCCAGTGTCTTGATCGGACCGGCGGAAATGCCGTTGCAGCGGGTGCCTTCACGGCCGACCGATGCAGCAGTAAAGCGCACGCTGGCTTCAAGGCTGGCCTTGGCCAGACCCATGACGTTGTAGTGCGGGATGGCCCGCACGGCACCGAGATACGACAGGGTCAGCAATGCACCACGGCGCCCCTGCATCATCGGACGCGCAGCCTTGGCCAGGGCCGGGAAGCTGTAGGCCGAAATGTCGTGCGACACCTGGAAGGCCTCGCGGCTCAGGTTGTCAAGAAAATCGCCGGCCAGCGCCTCGCGAGGGGCAAAGGCAATGGCGTGGACAAGACCGTCAAGACCATCCCAGTGCTGCCCGAGTTCGGCAAACAGATTGTCGATGTCCTCGTCCGAACTGACATCGCACTTGAGCACGATGTTGCTGCCGAAATCCTTGGTCGCCATTTCGACGACACGATCCTTCAGCTTTTCGTTCACATACGTGAAGGCGAGCTCCGCACCCTGATTCTTGCAGGCCTCGGCAATGCCGTAGGCGATCGAGCGGTTGGAGAGCAGGCCCGTAATCAGGATCTTCTTGCCCTGGAGGAATCCCATGTACCTAGTCCTTGACGTTTGGAATCGGACGATTATAGCGAAGCTCTCGGCCCTTGTCCGGGCATGGGCTTAACCGGCTGCCTGAAGCCAGCGGGCGGCACCCACAACGAGGGCCGGGAGTCCTGCACATACAACGAGTACGAACAGCCCGCCCAGCGGCCGCGGCCCGCGACGCAGCTGGTACAGCCGGACCAGGAACGTGCAGGCCAGCAGCAACAGGCACAGCAGTGACGGCGAAAAGACATACAGCCGGGCCAGTGGCGAGGCCACCAGCAAGGCCATGGCCAGTGAGGCATGCAGCAACAGTGCCGCCACCATGACGGCTTGCAGGCCGTCATGAGCCGCAGGTGCAAAACGGGCGGCCACACGGCCCCCGGACTGGCGTCCGGCCATCAGCATCCACAGCACGGCGGCCAGGCCAAGCCAGACATAGGGATACAGAAAAGGCAGCCACACTGGCACAAGCGCCTGCTCGGGACGCATGGCCTTGCTGCCCAAAGCCAAGATCAGCCAACCTGCCAGCACGCTGGCCGTTATCTGGGCGTCCTGACGGACGATCAGCCACCACAGCAGGTAAAGATTGACCGCAGCAATCGGCAACAGGGCCAGCAGGATGGCCCCGCTCATGCGGCCAGTACGCGCTCGAAAGCCGCAGCAATCAGCTCGGCAATATCGGCAAGCAGGCGGGTTTCCATGTCCGGGCTGAAGCGATGCTCGCTTTCGCTGGCCAGGATCAGCGCACCGAACGCTTCGCCGGCCGGATTTTTCAGCGCGGCCAGGGCAAATGATTGCCATGCGTCGGCTGTTTGTGGCAGCCAGGCCATCATTTCAGGGGGCAGGTAGTGCCCGACCACTGGTGACTCAAGCGCCCTGGCGGACAGGGGCAGGGGCTTTCTGGAAAGACCATGGCCGGCTGCCTGCGGATGCCACAACCCCAGCTGCCAGCCGGTCACGGCAAAATCGTCGTCCATCGAAGCCCTGACAGCAGCCATCACGGTTTCGACAGACGTGGCCCGCATCAGATGCAGGGCCAGCCGGTGCGTGGCGGCAACGATCTGGTCATTGCTTTCACCGTATGCCATCAGTTGCGCCATGGCGGCATTGAGCTGCCGGGTCTTGTCTTTCAGGACCCGGACCTGTTTTTCGATCAGCGGAATGGTGCCTTCCTGGCGGGGTGCCGGCACCCGCAGTTCAGCCAGGACATCCGGATGTTTTTCAAAAAAATCCGGATTCCGGGTCAGCCAGACGGCAATGGCTTCAGGTGTCATAGCGTGATTTCCCCTTCGAATACGGTCACGGCCGGCCCAGTCATCCAGACCGGATGCCCGTCGCCAGCCCAGCGGATCCGCAGTTCCCCGCCCCGGGTCTGCACCGTAACGGGAGTATCCGCATCCAGCAGGCCGCGACGGATACCCGCCACGACGGCGGCACAGGCTCCGGTGCCGCAGGCCAGGGTTTCACCGCTGCCACGTTCGAACACCCGCAAGCAGATCGCCGTACGCGACTCAATCTGCATGAAACCGGCATTGACCCGGGCCGGGAAACGGAGGTGGTTTTCGATCAGTGGGCCAAAGGCCGTAACCGGCGCCGTATCGACATCGTCCACCACCTGCACCGCATGCGGATTGCCCATCGATACCACGGTCACGCCAAGTATTTGTCCGGCCACTTCCAGTTCGTGGATTACGGCATCTTCAGCAGCCACAAAGGGAATGTCAGCCGGCCGGAAGCGGGGTGGCCCCATGTCAACGGTAACCAGACCGTCGTCAGCAAGACGCGGAACAATCACGCCCCGGGCCGTTTCCACCCGGATTTCGCGGCGGTCAGTCAGGCCGTGGTCAAAAACGAACCGGGCAAAGCAGCGGGCACCATTGCCGCATTGCTCCACTTCACCGCCATCACAGTTGAAAATGCGATAGCTGAAATCATTGCCGGCATCCTGCGGCGGCTCCACCAGCAGCAACTGGTCAAAGCCGATGCCGAAGCGCCGGTCTCCCAGCTTGCGGATTTGCTCCGGCGTCAGGCGGATGGTCTGGCGTACGCCGTCGAGCACGGCGAAATCATTGCCAAGGCCCTGCATTTTGGTGAACTTGAGCTTCATGGTGCAAACCGGTAAAACGATGCGCCAATCATAAACAAACCATGAATCTTACGGGGAGAAACCATGCTGCAACTTGAAACGCTGTCCGTCGCGCTGGAGGCTCATGTCGCCACCATCCATTTCAATCGCCCGGACAAGGCCAACGCCCTGAACGAGCAGATGTGGGAAGAACTGCGGCGGGCCTTTGAGTGGGCGGATGACACGCCGGAGGTACGGGTCGTGGTACTGGCAGGCGAGGGAAGGCACTTTTGCGCCGGCATCGACCTGATGATGCTGGCGGGCCTGCAACAGGCGATCCACGATCCTTGCGAAGGCCGCAAGCGCGAAAAGCTGCTGGCCACCATCAGGCGCCTGCAACGCTCGGTCACCGCGCTGGAAGCCTGCCGCAAGCCGGTCATTGCCGCGATCCACGGTGCCTGTGTTGGTGGCGGGCTGGATGTGGCGCTGGCAGCCGACATCCGGCTGGCTGCCGGCAATGCCACTTTCTGCGTCAAGGAAATCGACATCGGCATGGTGGCAGACGTAGGAACCTTGCAACGCCTGCATCATGTCGTCGGTGACGGGCGTGCCCGCGAACTGGCCCTGACCGGACGCCAGATCGATGCAGAAGAAGCCGAGCGCATCGGTCTGGTCACCCAGGTCTTGCCGGACAAGGAAATCCTGCTGTCGGCAGCCAGCGAACTGGCCGGCATGTTGGCCGGCAAGTCACCGCTGGCACTGCGCGGCACCAAGCAGGTGCTGAACTACAGCCGCGACCACAGCGTTGCCGAAGGGCTGGAGCAAGTCGCCCACTGGAACGCAGCCATGCTGATTTCCAGTGACATCCAGGCGGCCGTAATGGCGCAAATGCAGGGACAGACGCCCGTGTTTGCCGATTAACGTACCAGCCGGTCCTGAAAAGCAGACAGCCGGATCAAATGATCCGGCTGTCTGCTGGCTTGCATCAGGATGCCGGTCGCCAGCAACAAGACAGTGGTGCGTACATCCGTCTTGCGGCTTCGGTCATCAGGCGAGGAAGCGGCTCGGGTAGACCTCGTCAATCAGCTGGCGGCAATCCAGCACCCGCAAATCGTTGTCGTGGGCAAAGGACATCAGGAACTGGAAGACGCGCGGATCGATTTTTTCAAGCTTTTTGTCCACAGCCACACAACGCACGTTTTCCAGCATCAAGGGCCGTACATAAGCGTGATATTCAAGCTTTTTCTGGTCCGATTCGAATGAGGCCAGAATGCCGGACAGTCGCTCTGCCCAGTCGCTCGGACGGAAAACCCGTCCTTCGGAAGTCATACCCTGAATGACGATTTCGTAGGGGTTGCAAATCATCTCTGTACCCGCGGCAATGCGCCTGAAGAAATTTGCGCCGGATCAATTCCCGACGCATTGCACATTGTACCGGAGGCGGCATGCATGCCCTAGCATGTTCGATGCTGCACCGCAACAGACCAAGGTCATATCGGCCAATGCTGCTGCAACCAGTCCTGAATGCGCAACAGAACACCAGCATTGTGCGCATCCAGCATCATCATGTGCCCGAGATCCGGCAGGATCAGCCCTTCCACACCAAAGCGTTCGGCCGTTTCCTGGACATCCGTCGGGCTGATGATCCGGTCTTCTGCACCACCCAGTACCAGGGCGGGCAAACCGGACAATGCGGAAGGCGTGAACAGCCCGACCAGCAGCAGGTCAAAAATGGCACGCATGGACTCTGGCTGGAAGCGGCTGCCCCACTGCATGATCTGCTCCAGCGACATGTCGTTGCTGAACAGCAGCTTTTTGACCTTCTCGGCCTGCGGATGATAGCTCTCCGATGCCTGGAACAGCTGCAAAGCTCCCAGCAGGTCCGGCGCCTGCCGCAAAAGGTTCAGGGTCGAGCGGGTCAGTCCTCTGGGCGGCACGGACGCCAGCAACACCACGCCTGCTGCTTCATGGCCAAGCTCCAAGTACCGCTGGACGACAAAACCGCCCATCGAATGTCCCACCAGAACCGGTGGTTCCGGCAGGGTGGCAACGATCTGCCGGACATTACCCACGTAATCGTCAATGCCGCAGGCGGCCAGCCACGAATGGCCGTCACTTTGGCCGTGCCCCTCCAGACTCAGGGCATGTACTGCCCGGCCAGATGCGGCCAGTTGCGGCATCCAGTCGACATCCCACACCCAGGCCGACGAATACGCACCGTGCACGAACAGCAGTGGCGGCGCCTCGGACGGCCGGACCGGCTGACGCGACAGACACTCAAGGGAAATACCGGCAGTCATCAGGGGCGCAGCGGAATCTGGGTCGTTTCCTTGACTTCCTCCATCACAACATATGTGTGGGTTTCGCGGACATAAGGCAGGCGCGACAGCATGTCGCCCAGCATGTCACGGAACTCATGGATGTCGCGCACACGAATCTTCATCAGATAGTCAAATCCGCCTGCCACCATGTGGCATTCCAGAATCTGCGGCAGCTGCTGCACCGCCGCATTGAATTCGTTCAGGATTTCGCTGGTCGTGTTCTGCAGGCTGACTTCCAGGTACACCAGCATGCCGGCGTCGAGAAGCTGTGGATTCAGGTGCGCTGCGTACTGCCGGATATAGCCATCTGATTCAAGGCGCTTGACGCGCTCAAGACAGGGCGTAGGAGAAAGATGAACCTGCTCGGCGAGATCGACGTTGGAAATCTTGGCATTGTCTTGCAACAGGGCAAGAATCTTGCGGTCTATCAGATCCAAAGCCTTTCGGGCCTTCGTACGCTTCATTCTATTAATCTCCTGTTTTGTAGATAAATACGCCATTTTTTTTAATAAAACCGCAATCAAATATCCGGCAAACGATTATTTTACGAATGGCGTGTCATGTTGATATTTTTATCTCTTATGAGTTGCAAACAAGATATAAAGTCTCGTGAAGACTTTGTCAATTAGAGTGCCGTGTTTTTTGCATTGTCATAATATTGCATGTGTCATTTGTGCGCCACAGTTGGCGCCAGGACTTCCAGTTTGCCCTTATAAAAAAGTAAAACCATTGAAATACGGAGTCTGCACATGCGTTTCCCGCACTTGTCTCGTCCCCAGTCAGGATTAATGGATGCCGTCACTTCGGCATGGCGGCGCGACGAACAGATCTGTGTTCAATCGCTGCTGCCACAGGCCCGCCTGAGCAGCAGCGAGCTCGACAAAGCGCAAGAGCTGGCCCGGCGTCTGGTCACTGATGTCCGCACGCGCCGACGCAAAGCCAGCGGCGTGGATGCCCTGATGCACGAGTTCTCACTATCCAGTGAAGAAGGCATCGCCCTGATGTGCCTCGCCGAAGCTCTCCTGCGCATTCCCGACCAAGCAACGGCCGACCGGCTGATCCGTGACAAAGTGGCACGGGGCGACTGGGCCAGCCACCTGGGCAAAAGCCAGTCTCTTTTCGTCAACGCCGCCGCCTGGGGACTGCTGGTCACCGGCAAACTGGTCAGCACCCACGGCGAAACCGGACTTTCCACGGCACTGACGCGCCTGATCGCCAAAGGTGGCGAACCACTGATCCGCAAAGGCGTCGACCTAGCCATGCGCATGCTGGGCCGCCAGTTTGTCACCGGCGAAACCATCGACGAGGCACTGGCCAACGGCCGGGAACGCGAAGCCCGCGGTTACCGCTTCAGCTATGACATGCTGGGCGAAGCAGCCATGACCGAAGCTGACGCCCGGCGCTACCTCGACGATTACACCCGCGCCATCCACGCCATTGGCCAGGCTTCCGCCGGCCGTGGCGTGATTGAAGGACCGGGCATATCCGTCAAGCTCTCGGCCATCCATCCGCGCTACAGTCGCGCCCAGCGCGACCGGGTACTGGCCGAGCTGCTCCCCAGACTGAAATCCCTGATGATGCTGGCCCGCCAGTACGACATCGGGCTAAACATCGACGCCGAGGAAGCCGATCGCATGGAGCTGTCGCTGGATCTCGTCGAGGCCCTGGCCTTTGATCCGGACCTGGGTGGCTGGGACGGGCTGGGCATCGTGGTGCAGGCGTACCAGAAGCGCTGCCCGTTCATCATCGATTTCCTGATCGACCTGGCCCGGCGCAGCCAGCGGCGTTTCATGGTCCGGCTCGTCAAGGGTGCTTACTGGGATGCCGAAATCAAGCGCGCCCAGGTGGACGGACAAGCCGGCTACCCGGTGTACACCCGCAAGGTTTATACCGATGTCTCTTATCTGGCTTGCGCCAGAAAACTGCTGGCTGCGCAGGACTGTATCTATCCGCAGTTCGCCACCCACAATGCCCTGTCGCTGGCCGCCATCCATCAGCTGGGGCAGGGCAAAGAGTACGAATTCCAGTGCCTGCACGGCATGGGTGAAACCCTGTACGACCAGGTGGTCGGGGCCGGGCAGCTGGACCGGGCCTGCCGCATCTACGCACCGGTCGGCTCGCACGAGACGCTGCTGGCCTATCTGGTCCGGCGACTGCTGGAAAACGGAGCCAACAGCTCGTTCGTCAACCGGATCGTTGACGACGCCGTCAGCATCGACGAGCTGGTTGCCGACCCGGTGGCCGAAGCCGAACGGCTAGGCGGCCTGCCGCATCCGCGCATCGCCCTACCGGCCGACCTCTACGGCACTGCCCGGCGCAATTCGGCCGGTCTGGATCTCGCCAACGAGCACACGCTGGCCATGCTCGAAACCGGCCTGAATGCGGCCGCGGCCGTCACCTGGCACGCAGCCCCCCTGCTGGCAGGACAGTCCATGGAAGACCTGCCCGAACAGCCCGTCCTGAACCCGGCTGACACCGGTGACCAGGTCGGCACCGTCAGGGAAGCCGGTCTGCGCGACGTCCACACGGCACTGGCCGCGGCCGGGAACGCCAACTGGCCCCAGGTTGCACCTGAGGAGCGAGCCCGCCTGCTGGACCATTTTGCCGACCTGCTGGAGGCACATCAGGACGAACTGATGATGCTGGCCGTGCGCGAGGCAGGCAAAACCTTTGCCAATGCGCTGGCCGAGGTGCGTGAAGCGGTTGATTTTTGCCGCTACTACGCCGCCCAGTTGCGGACCGAATTTGCCCCCCGGCCACCCCGGCCGCTAGGACCGGTGGTCTGCATCAGCCCCTGGAATTTTCCGCTGGCCATTTTTGCGGGACAGTCCGTTGCCGCACTGGCAGCCGGCAATCCGGTACTGGCCAAACCGGCCGAGCAGACGCCGCTTGTCGCGGCACTGGCCGTACGCCTGATGCACGAAGCCGGCATCCCGCGTGATGCCATCCAGTTGTTGCCTGGCCGTGGCGAGGTCATCGGTGCGGCACTGGTCGCCGACCCGCGCACGCAAGGCGTGATTTTCACCGGCTCTACCCAGGTTGCGCGGCTGATTTACCGGACGCTGGCACAAAGGGGAGGGGACATTCCACTGATTGCGGAAACCGGTGGCATGAATGCCATGATCGTGGACAGTTCTGCGCTGCCGGAGCAGGTTGTCGGTGACGCCATTACCAGTGCATTCGACTCCGCCGGCCAGCGCTGCTCGGCCTTGCGGGTGCTGTATCTCCAGAATGATATTGCCGACCGGGTCATCACCATGCTCAAGGGCGCCATGGATGAACTGGTTGTGGGCGATCCGGCCCGTCTTGCCACGGATGTCGGCCCGGTGATTGACGAGGAGGCCCGCCAGAACCTGCTGGCCCACATCGCGCGCATCAAAAACACGGCACGCTGGCACCACACGGTTTCCGCACCGGAAAACGGTACGTTTGTCGCACCGTTCTTGTGCGAGATCAGCTCCATCCGCGAGCTGAAACAGGAAGTGTTCGGACCAGTGCTCCATGTCGTCCGCTTTGGCGCCAACGAACTGCCGCAGGTCATCAACGATGTCCGGGCCAGTGGCTATGGCCTGACCATGGGGCTGCACAGTCGCATTGATGAAACCATCAACCTGGTCACCGATACGGCTGCCGTGGGCAACCTGTACGTCAACCGCAATATCGTCGGTGCAGTCGTTGGCGTGCAGCCGTTCGGGGGAGAAGGCCTGTCAGGCACCGGCCCCAAAGCCGGCGGCCCTGACTATCTCTACCGCCTCTGCCGGGACGGAGAGCCGCTCCGCGAGACTGCGCAAAGCGAGGCGAGGGCACCGCTGGATGAACTGGCAGTCTTGTTGCCTGTCATGCTCGCGGATGATGTAGCCCGCCAGCGGCAGGCCGACTGGCTGGCCAAAGTGGGCAGGCAATCGCAGGCCGGATGCCGGATCACGCTGCCCGGACCCACGGGCGAAACCAATCAGCTCGCCTATGTGCCGCGCGGACGGGTCATGTGCGTTGCAGACAGCCGCGAAGCCCTAGTGGCCCAACTGATTGCCATCTTCGCGACCGGCAACGTGGCAATCCTGTCGGCAGACAGCGTCGAAGCAGTAGAGGCGGGAAGCCTGCCGGGCTCGTTGAGTCTTTCCATCAGCAAGTCGCTGGATGACGTGGACGCAGTCCTCTTTTCCGGAGGGCAGGCTGCGGCAGATGCGCTGCGACAGCAACTGGCCGACCAGGAAGGCCCCGTCATCCTGCTGAACCAGGCTGATGCCGCGGGTCAATATGATCTGCGCCGTCTGGTGCATGAGCGGGCCGTCAGCATCAACACGACTGCGGCAGGGGGCAACGCCAGCCTGATGAGCATGGAAGACTGACGGAGCAGGCAGACTGGCTGCCTGCAAGGGCAGACGCACAGCGGGTTACAAAAAAAACCTCCCGGCACATGGCCAGCCAATGCGATTTGTATAGAATTGTGACCCATCGATTGATGCGGGCCGTACGCAAGCCGCATCGGTCGTGGTCCATGCATCGCATTCCACGAGGAGAAAAAAATGACCCAAACCCCGCGTCTGGCCCTGACGGCCGTGGCACTGGCCACCGTGATGGCCCTTTCGGCCTGCGGCAAGCAGGAACAGTCTGCCGGCAACAGTGCCGCCCCGGCCGCAACTGACGGCACAACGACCGTGAAGATCGGCTTTTCTGCCCCGCTGACCGGCCCGCAGGCCCATTACGGCGAGGAATACAAGAACGGGGTGACGCTGGCCATCGAAGACGTCAATGCAGAAAAGCCCAAGCTGGGTGGTCAGCCAGTCAAGTTTGAACTGGTTGCCGAAGATGATCAGGCAGATCCCAAGACGGCGACACAGATTGCCCAGAAATTTGTGGATGCCAAGGTGAACGGCATCATTGGTCACTTCAATTCCGGCACGGCCATCCCGGCTTCGAAGATTTACGCAGATGCCGGCATTCCCGGTATCGCCATGGCAACAGCCCCGGCGTATACCCAGCAGGGCTTCGCAACGGCATTCCGTTCCATGACTTCGGACACGCAGCAGGGCGGGGTGATGGGGCAGTGGGTTGTCGAAAAACTGGGCAAAAACGTGGTCATCATCGATGACCGTACTGCCTATGGCCAAGGTCTGGCTGACGAGTTTGAAAAGTCGGTCAAGGCTGCCGGCGGGAATGTGCTGAAGCGTGAGTTCACCAACGACAAGGCCACCGACTTCACCGCAATCCTGACCACGATCAAGGGTACCAATCCTGACGTCGTGTTCTACGGCGGTGCTGATGCACAGTCTGCACCGATGGCCAAGCAGATGAAGCGTCTGGGCCTGAAGGCTCCGCTGGTCTCCGGTGAAATGACCAAGACACCGACATTCCTGCAACTGGCTGGCAGTGATGCCGAAGGCACCGTAGCCTCACTGGCTGGCTTGCCGCTGGACCAGATGCCCAAGGGCAAGGATTACGAAACCCGCTACAAGGCCCGTTTCAACCAAGATGTAGCTACGTACTCACCGTACGGCTATGACGCAACACGAGTACTGGTCGCTGCCATGCAGAAGGCTGACTCCGCAGATCCGGCAAAGTATCTGCCTGAACTGGCAAAAATCCAGCATTCGGGCGTAACGTCGTCCAACTGGGCCTACGACAGCAAGGGAGACCTGAAGGATGGCGGCATTACGGTCTACAAGGTCCAGAATGGCGCATGGACTGTAGTGGAGTCAGTCGGCGGCAAATAATCCCGCTGGCTGCAACGGCCTCAAATAGAAAGAGGCGTACCAAGAAGGCCCGACAAGATTGCTTGTCGGGCCTTTTGTATTTTGACCATTTTCATGGGCGTTCATCAGGATTTTAAATTCAATATGTAAATAAATAACGTATTACATCTTATGTATACATTTTACCCATAAATTTCATTATTAGCTTAATAATATTAAGTCGAAAGTCCGGAAAAAGTGTAATTTCCATGAAATCCTTACACTGAAAAAAAAACGCTGGAACTATGCGTTTTTGAAAATTTCGCCGCTTGGCATGTGCCCCGTTTTCCGGCTTTCGACGTTGCAGGTTTTTTGAGCTAGATCAATAAAAAAGCGCGCAATTCTGTAGCTTGCGCGCAACAAATTTACCGCCTGCTAATTGTCCTTTATCTGGTTTGCTCACGTTCCATCCGGTCGGCCTCGCTCAACATGCGCTCGGCTTCGGCCCTGAGTCGCGCCGGTTTCGCCTGATGCTGCCGATGTATCAGGAAATAAAACACCACGAACACGAGCCAGCCCGCCCAGCCCGGCAGCCGGTATCCCATCCAAAGAACGACGCGATACAGACCGAACGTCATCAAGCCAGCCAACAGACAAGCGCCAATCCAGAAAATCACGGTCGACACCAGCCGCTGCAATTTCCCCCCCATACACACCTCCTTGAATGTCGCGTGACCGCTCACGCGGGCTTGCTGCACACAAAAAAAACCGGGGTTGCCCCCGGTTGTCAGATTCCGATGTCCCTACTACGCGCCAACGTCACCGGATGCGGCCGGCGCGTCGCTTTCGCCGCTCCAAATATTCCAAATGAATATACGGCGGTCAAATTCCTGACCGTCCGTCGCCGGTTTGTGTGGCGTGAGCGGTCACGCAACGTTGCATGTCAGCCCAGCTGCCTGCTGCCAACCCTGCCCGGCCAGCCGTGACCGCTCACGCTCACCAGCCCTTTTTCTTCGTCGATTTCTTTTTGCTGGTGGTGCCGCCGCCGCTGCCGTAGCTGCAATTGCGGCCACCTTGCTTGTCGCGGTAGCGCGCCTGCCGTTCGCGGTCCTGTTCCCGTTTTTTCTGCAACTCCGGGTCGCTGGACTTCTTTTTATCGCAGTCTTTGCCGGCCACACGGCTGCGGATGCGCGCGATGGCGCCGCTGGATAGCAGTCCCATTTATTCGTCCTCGCTGTCGTCGCTGCTGCTGTAGCGGGCAAGCTCGGCCTCAATCTGCCGGATGACTTCGGCCTCGATTTCGGCGCGCAGTGTTTCGACCGGCCAGACGTTGCTGATGCTGGTTCCGTAGCGGCTGTTGATGCGGCTTGCGATTTCGTTGCCGATGACGGAAAAAAGCTGGTTGTAATCGCCACCGATGGCTGACCGGATGGCCGGCCCCAAACCGTCAATGCCAGCGAGGTTGTCAGCCACCTCCTCGACCGTTGCCATGACGCCGGCCCCGGCCAGAAACGCCGAAAGTGCGCCAAGTACGCTGGCCCCGATGCTGCCGGCTGCCGGTATCAAAAACAGCATGTTCCCCCCTCCCCTTTACCAATCCGCGCCAAGCGCGGTTTTCCAGTCGCGGCCTGCCTGCTGGCCGGCTTCGTCAGCGGCTTCGCGTTGCTGTCGCAGCCGCGCCAGTGCGGCCTTGATGTACGGCCAGTCGTGACCGCAGCCGTAGAGATAGAGCCGGACAAGGCGCATGGACGGTACGAACGGCGGCGGGCTGCCCGGCTGTTTTTTCTGCCGCAGCTTCCGGCAGCGCGATGCCCACCGCGACCGCTCGACCTGATAGAGCGCGTCGGCTTCGGCCTTGCAGCTCGCGCGCTTGAGCCGCTTTTGCTCGCGGTCTTTGTCGCGCCCGGCGCGGGTCTGGATTTTCTGGCCGGCAGTGCTGTCGCGGTCCAGCCAGTCGTCCAGTCCGGCCGGCTCCGGCCGTGTGTTGCTACTCGCCACGACGCCGGCCCATGCGCCATTCCGGCAGCAGTACGGCGGCCACGGCGCTGATGGCACCGGCCCCGTACAAAATGATCTGGCCGACGCCGGTTGCGGTATTTGCCAGCCCGAGCAGCAGTGCGGCCATGCCGGCGGCGCTGCTCGGTTCGTGGGCGCGTTGTTTGATGATTTCCCCCATGACTTCCCCCTTGTGTGCGCGGTCAGCGCGTGCAGAAAAACAGGTCCAGTTCGGTTTCGCGGCGGATTTTCAGCCCCGGCAGGGCTTTGCCGCCGGCGTAGCACCAGCGCAGCCATTCGCGCCGGATATGCCCGGATACCGGGGCGCGATAGATTTCGCGCTCGCTGACCAGCAGGCGGGCCAGCGTGGATCCGTCCGGGTCGGTTTTCGTCGGTCGCCAGTTGAGCGCCGCCGGGCAGTTGAAAGCGAGCGAAACAAGTGCGTCGCGCGATTGCGCGGTCAGCAGCGGCAGCCGCTGGCGGGCGCGTTCGCGCTCGATGGCGTCGGCCAGCGGGACGGCGATGCGCTGGATGTCGTTTTGCAGCAGCCCGTCAGCTTGCCGCTCGGTGATGGTCTGGCCTTCGGTCACGTCCGGCCCGGTGTGGCCGTAGCCGATGGTCAGGATGCCTGCCGGGCAGCGGTAAGCGGTCAGCTCAAGCCCTTCACATACTTTGATTATCTGGATTGCGCGGTTCATGTCGGTTCCCCGGTTGCGCCGGCCAGCCGTTGACAGGTCAACGTCCGGACGCCGCCTGTCATTCAAGAAACAGTCCGCCGGTCAGGTATGACCACGCGCTGTTTGACTGCACAACTTGCAGTTCGATGATGCTGCCTGCCGGTATGGCGGGCATCGCCCCGTATGCCATGAACGGTGTGCCGGACGACGCCTGATAAACGTTCACGTTGGCGGCCGCCGTGACCACGCCGGTTTTCGGGTTGCGGATATTGATGACCAGCTCCCAAAAGGTCCGGCCGGCCGGGCCGTTCATCCATATAAATGATGAGCCGGCCAATCCTGACTTGAACTTGCAGTCCCGCCGCGCGACGCACCTGAAAAACGTCTGGTTTGCCGAGACTGCATTCGCCTCGAAATAGAACGGGATGTAGTCGCCGGCTGCCGCTCCGCTGCTGCCGCTTCCCGCCGTCAGCCCGTCCAGCTTGGTCTTGTCGGCCGCCGACATGAGTCCGGCGGCTGATGGTGTCGCTGCCGGAATGGCCGGGTGCGCGTGGTCCTCTCTCGCATACCTTATTGATGACCCCGCTGCGCCCGCCCCGGCTGGTTGCGCTGGCACCGCTGCTGCCGGTTGAAGCGCATCAAGCCGCGCCTTGTCTGCCGCCAGCATCAGACCATTTGCCATCGTCGTGACCACCGCCGTTGTCCCGCCCCCGCCGCCCCCGGCCGGAATGCCGTCCAGCTTGGTTTTGTCTGCTGCCGACATCAGCCCTGCCGCAAATTGCGTCGCCACCGGCGGGCGCGGGTGGACATGATCGGCGCGCGCGGCGTATACGCTGCTGCCGGCGGCGGCCATCGCCCCCTCAAGCGGCTGGCCGTTGCCAAGCGTCGGGATTTCTTCCAGATAGATGGTGCGTACCGGCCGGCCGCCAAAGCCCAGTTCGAGGCTGGTTTGCAGCGACACGCCACCAATATCAAAGCGTTTTTGCAGTGTCCCGGTCAGGTCGGAAAACCGTCTTGCCATGAATCTCCCCTCTCACGCATCCAGATCAAACTTCACGACCAGCGCAACGCGAAACACGCCGGCCGCCGGCACCACGCGGCTGCCCGCCTGCATGAATGCGGCGCGTACCGGATAGCCGTCCGTGGCGGCCACCAGCCCGGCGGCGGCACCGTTGCCGCACAGCAGGCTTGCCCCTTCGATCAGTTCGCCGGCTTGCAGCAGGTCGCCCCAAGTACAGGCTTCGGCAAACTTTCGGCCGTAGGTTTTCTGGTCACCATCCGCACCAATCCAGAACTCGACGTCGATGCCGTCCGCCAGCGGTTCGACCCCCTCCCATCGCCAGCCGGCAATGCAGTGCTTCGGCGGCAGCCAGCCGATGGTCTGGCCGTTCTGCCACGGGTCGCCGGCCTTGAACCGCCATTCAATCCAGCGGTCGCGCGGCGGAATGCCCCCGCTCGGCGCGGCGCTGGTTTCCATCAGTTCAATCGCCCGCGCTGATGCGGCAATCGCCGGCGTCAGCCATGCGGCGTAGGCGCTGACCGCGCCCTGCCGGGCGGCCACTTCGGCGCGCAAGGCGGCATCCGGCGAATCGGCCACCAGCCGCCCGGCCGTGACCAGATCAGCCGCTGCTGCCGTGGTGGCGGTCTGGTCGGACTTGAGCCGCAGCAGCCGCCGGCGTTCGGCGGTCAGCCGGTCGGCGTGGGTCTTGACCGGGCTGACGCGGGTAATGCGGTAATCGTCCAGCGCGCTGCCGCCGATTGTCAGTACCTCGACGCCGTAACGGCCGAGCGCCTGCAAAACCTTGTCGATGCTTTCCACGTCCAGCAACACGCCGGTCAGGTCTGACAACTGCCATTCGCGCCGGCCGCCGCCGACGGTGGCGGCCACCGTGGCGCGCAGCGCCGGGCCGTCCGGCCACAGTTTCAGCTCGATGCCGGTAATGCCTTGCTGCCCGAGCCATTCGGCCACCGCCTCGACCGGCCGGCGGCCGGATTGCAGCCATGTATCCATGTCGGTATCCCATGCGGGCGGGCCGCGTGGCCCGCCCTGCCCTGCGGTTATTGCGGCTCGGACTCGGGGTTGATGATGGCGTCGATGCGCTTCACTTCGGCGGCCATCCAGTCCACGTAAGCCGCCTGCGCGTCGCGCTGGGCGACCATTTCGGCGTAGCGCGCGCGTTCTTCGTCGCTGCCGGACTGCCAGCTTTCGGCCAGCTTGATTTCGGTGGTCAGCCGGCTGACCGTGGCGCTCATGTCCGGCAGCTTGGCCTGATACTTTTCAAGCTGGTTGGTGGCCGCCGCGATCACGTCGCGCGGCGGTGTTTTCGGCTTGACGAGGCTCGACGCGCCACGAACCGAAACGATCATGTTGCCGGCGGTGAACACCGCCTTGCCGACGATGCCGAGCACGGCCACGCACACGCTGTCCACGTCGGCGTAAACCTTGACCTTGCCGGCGGCGTCAGCAATGGCATACACCCGCTCGCCCCCGTCCACCGTCGCGGTGATTTCGGCCGTGAAAGTCCCCTTGTCCGCATCCGCCACGATGGCGGTGATGTTGAGATTGGTCGCCTCGCGCAGCACTTCGGCCAGAATTTCCGGTTGCTTGCGGCCGCTCAGCTTGTCGGTGTTCTTGATAGTCATGATGTGTTTCCCCTTCGGTTGAAAAATGGCCTCGCGTACAGTTATTGACACGAGTCCAAGAGCGGCTGACGCCGCTTTTCTGTGACCCGGACCATTCCATCCGCCATGTCTTGACGCGGGTGGTCAGGGTTTCGCCGCTGGCCGTATCGGTCAGTCCGGCAATGATCTGCATCGGTTCGCCGTAGCGGTTGAGCGCGCTGCGGTAGCGCAGGCTGACCGCCCGGCCGCGCATGGCGGCGGTGTAGTCGTCCCACGCGCCCCGGTCGGCGGCGTCGATGACGACGGCCAGCGCGCCGGAGACTTCGCTGATCCGGTCGGCGGCCCGGCGCGCTTCGCGCCAGAGCGTGACCGGCGCGGCCCCGAAAAACTGGAACTGCCGGATGCCCCAGATCGACGCCCACGCCCGGACGCGCTCGGCCCCGCTGGCGGCATCGGTGCCGGCTTCAAAGTCGCCTTCACTGACCCCGGCACCGTCGATGTTCTTGCACACGTACTTGACGACGTAGCCGGCGGCACTGCCGCGCTGGCGGTCTATTGCCACGCTGTAGGCGCGCGCCCGGCGCGCTTCGCTGCTGGTCAGTTCTTCGGCAAATTCGCGCTGCCAGTAGTCGGTTGCGATGGCGATGGCCCGCTGGAGTGCTTCGGCTTCGCCCATCAGCAGGACGTGCCAGTGCGGTGTGCCGTCGTGGTGCGGCTCGGCAATCCGCAGCCCGTAGACCGACAGGCCGGCACGGGCGAAGGCCGAGCGGGCGCGGCCCCATTGTTTTGTCATCCACGCCTGCGCTTCGCGCGGGGTACTGCCCTGCCAGCGCGGATTCTTGCGGCCGTTGCTCAGGCGCGCGTGAAACGCACTTGGCGCGGTCAGCGTCAGGAATTCGGCGGCGTGGCCGTTTGCCAGACTGGCGCGTTCCATGCCGGCGATGCGCGTCATCAGTTCTGCGCGCCGGATGGCCGGGTTGGACACCGATGCGGCGACGATTTCATCAAGCGGCACGTCGTCGCCGGCGTCGCTGACCAGCCGGGTGGCGGCCAGCAGGGCGGCATTGCGCGCGCGGGTGCGGCGCACCACGGCCAGCGTGTCGGCGCTGACGTAGGCCGAGCGGCGTTTGTGCACCAGCCCGGCGGCTATTTCGAGCGATTCACGGCGGCGGCCAGTTTGCGTTCGCACCCGGCGCAGCCAAAAACGATCTTCGACCAGCCGCGCGGCGAGTCCTGCCGGGCTGCCGGTGGCCGGCAGTTCGATGGCGACCGCTTGGGCAAGGCGTTCGGCCGATGGCAGCCCGCCGGTTTCGATGCCGGCGTGACCGGCAGGACGTGACAGCGCCGCCCGCGCCTGCCGGCACAGATCACGCGCACGAGTGTCGATAGTGTCGCCGTCGGTATCCAGCGGCAGGCCCGCAGCGGTGCCGGTCGCGCGCCGGTGCGCCTGACGCAGAAACGAATTGGCTGCGCGGCGCACGTCGCCGGCCAGCCCTTGACGCTGAAAGATGCGGTCATAGGTGGTTTGCCAGTGTTGGCGAAGCCCGGCCGGCAGGTCGGCCAGCAGGCCGGCACGCCACGCGGAATCCTCGCGGTAAATCCGTGCCAGCATGTCCGCACTCATGCCGGCGTTCTCAGGCGGCGAGGCGCGACCGGATACCGGCGCGCTCGCGTTGTTGGCGTTGCAGGGCGTAGCGGTCGGCTACCTGCCGGCATTCGCCGGCGACCATCGCAAGTACGCCGGCAGCGGCTTCGACCCGCAGCGATTCCAGCCCTGCCACGTCCAGCGCGCGCTGGCATTCGGCAATGCGCGCGGCGAGTTTTTCGAGGTACTGGCCGACGCGCTCGGCGGTTTCGGCTTCGGCGTGACTGATTTCGGCGCGATCAGCCGCGCAACCGTCGCGCCTGATGACCCCGGTCGGGCCGCCCACGCTGGATTCAGCCCCACCGGCGCGCGCGGTTTTTGCACCGGCAGCAGCGGCGGTCTTGTCGGCCAGCAACCGCTTGCAGTGCGCCAGAGTCAGCGCGCCGGCATCAATCGGCGGGCGGGCGCTCATGGCTTCACCTGTTTGGCGGCAGCCTGTTCTTCCGTCGCCGCAGCCTCGCGGCCCGGCAGGCTGCGCAGATCGACCAGCACCGGCGGCCGTGCCCGGCCCTCACCCACGGTCGGCAGGGTGCAAATCTCGATGCGCGCCCGCATCTCGTCGCCGCCCCATATCTCGACGACGACCATGCCGGCCCGGCCCCGCCGCAGCGTGACCATTGCCTTTTCAAATGCGAACGACTGAAACACCGAACCCATGCCGACCCCCGGAATGCCAATGACATAAATAGTTGGGCGCGACAGATTTCTGCCGCGCCTTGCAATTCAAGTTACTGAAATCCCGGACAACGGTGCCTGCCGGTAAACCGTTGTTTTTAATGTCGATCAGCCTACAATCCAGCTAACCGAGAAAGTCGGAAACTTAATAAAAACGGGTGCGGAAATGATGACAAGTTATGACTGGATTTGCCTTGCCAAACAGCGGATTGGTGTTGAGTCCGACTATGCGATGGCGAAAGTGATTGGCGTAACTCGCCACCAGATCAGCAAAATAAAGACCGGCAAGTCGAACCTTGGCGATACAACGGCCATTCGACTAGCCAATTTTGCCCATTTCGACGCTTTGAAAATTATTTCGTCGTTAAATTTTGAGCGCGCAAAATCGCCCTCAGAGAAAGCGTTCTGGGAACAGATTTATTGCAGCAGACCAGACGAAACACAAAATTAATTGCGTTTTCAACGTTTCCCGCTCGGAAACGTCCGCCAATTTTTTCAATTTAATGCCGATTGCATACGCTTAATAATATTAAGTCGACTGAAAAAACGCTGGAACTATGCGTTTTTGAAAATTTCGCCACTTGGCACGTGCCCAGTTTTCCGGCCTTCGACGTTGCAGGTTTCTTGAGTCAGATCAATAAAAAAGCGCGCAATTCTGTAGCCTGCGCGCATCAGTAAACTGATTGGTCTGTGCTTTCATGGCATTGATGGATGTTGCATGTACTGCTGGCGATACCGCCCTGGAGCCAATCCGGAAAACTGGCGAAACGCCTTCCCGAAAGCCGCTTCGGATTGATATCCCACCGCAAGGCCGATTTCCCCGGCACGTTGGCTCGTTTGCCTCAATAACGCGCACGCCTTCAGCATGCGTAACCGCAAAAGGAATGCACCAACCCCCATACCGGCCGACTCAGCAAAATGCCTGGCATAGGTTGCTCGCGACATGGCTGCCAACCGCCCCAGTTCGGCAATTGTCCAGGGATATTCGGGAGCTTTCAGAACCGCATGCACCGAAATCGCCAACCGGGAATGCCCCAGCAGCTTCAGCAAACCCGGAGGCGTATCTGGCTGATTCCCTTGTTCACGCAATGCCAGTGTCAACAACGCCTGAACCAGTGAAGTGACAATCGCCACGGCCCCTGGAGCAGATTGTCCAGCCTCCTGCCTGATCCAGCCGACCAGTGATTGCAGCATCGCCTGCGCCGAAAGGCTGGAAAAAGATATCCGCCATGGCTCTGGCAATCCCGACAACAACCAGTCTCCTATACCCGAACTGAAACAAAAACGGCCACACAGCAAATCCACTTCAACCAAGGATCCATCACCAGACTGACGTAACGGCAGCCAGCCATTAGTACGACTGGATACCGGCAAGACCGGAAACCGGTCTGGACCGTTATGCACGGCATGAGCACTCCCACGAGGAAGCAGGACAAAATCCCCTCCCCTGACCGGAAAAATCCCGGCAGCAGTTTGTACCTGGCACTCACCGGACAGCACCAGATGAAACGGTACCGTTCCCGCGGCCTCGTCATCATGCGGAAGATGAAACCCTCCGGCCAACTGGCAACGCACATCCAGACTCGCCAGCAGGTTTGCCTGCCGCACCAGACTGCTCAATCCATCCATGAGACGATCACGCTAAAAATTGAGGTTTTAACGCATTCAATCATAACCGTACCGGCGGGATACTGCGTCAAGCAGCACCTCAGATACCCCATCGTTACGAAAGGAATGCATCATGATCGACTGGAAAAACTACCGGCAGGAACTGACCGGACGCATTGGTGAAATCGGTCGCCTGAGCCCGGATACTGTACGCGGATACCAGACTCTGGCTGGAGCCGGCCAGAAAACGGCCCGTCTGGATGGAAAAACGCGTGAACTGATCTCTCTGGCAGTGGCGGTGACCACACGTTGCGATGGCTGCATCAGTTTCCACAGTGCAGCAGCGCTGGAACAAGGAGCCAGCCGCGAAGAGATTGCCGAAGCACTCGGAGTCGCTGTGGCCATGAATGCCGGTGCAGCCATGGTGTATTCAGCCCGGGTCATGGACGCGATTGATGCAAAATGATTGGCACCGGTCTTTCTGAAGGCAAAAACAGGCCTGTACTTGCAGTCCTGCCTTGAATGACTGGCCAGACCCAATACAGCAACAAGGTCCGGGTGGCAATCACCCTGCACAGACAAACCGGACCTTGCGTCGGGCTGTTTGGCAGATGTGGATCACGCCTGTTTGTGGCACTTGGCGATCATCGGGGTTCGTAACTTTTACAGAGGCCAACCTACTCCTCTTGGACAAGGGGCAGTCTCCAGACGCGTTTGCTCAGATGAGCATCAGGGATGCGGCAAACAGCGGAATCAGGCCGTCATTCGACAAGACGCCCAGGTTCTGGCTCCGGCCAGAGCCACGCATGACCCCGCAGTCGTCCATCCCACAGAAGAGATCAACCAGTCCGCGACAGCCACTCCCAGATTTTTGATGTGTCTGGATATTTCTGCTGCGCGCTTTGGAGCAGCCGTCTCATCCCAGACAGCCAGACAGAGAGAAGCGCACACCAGGCAGCGCGCATGAAGCCGAACCCTGTACGATGCGTGTTACACGGAGCACCGTGAACCACCAGCAACCATCCTCCGGGGATATCTGCCCCTCATCGCAGCCAGGGACTTCATGTACGAATCTCAGCAGACGCCCCCTCTTCCGGCTCGCCAGTTTACGCTGCGCTTGGCCCGGCATATCGCCATTGCCCTGATGCTGGTCATGCTGTCGCTGTTGATCGGCATGACTGGCTACAGGCATTTTGAAAGCATGTCCTGGCTGGATGCCTTTCTCAATTCAGCCATGCTGCTGGGTGGCATGGGCCCGGTCAAAACCGACGGGCTGACAGATGCCGGCAAACTGTTTGCCGGTCTTTACGCACTCTATGCCGGCCTGGTATTCATCGCAGTCATGGGCATTGTCCTGACACCCGTGGTACATCGGGTTCTTCACCGTTTTCACTGGGAAACACGGAGCGGGAGTAAATAGCCCGGTCATCTACCCTGCCCTGAACAGAAGTACTGACTTCGCGCTTGTCTCAGGGTCGCCGTTATCCCAGCATACCCTCGTGCGGTACAAAGACATGGCTGCCATAGCCGATGCGCGACGAGCCGGCATCCAGCCAGATGGTATGCGTCCGGTTTCTAGCGACAGGTGAAGCACCTTCCGGACAAGTGGCCAGCAACTGGTGCTCACCTTTGAGAACTGCCGGACAGACCGAAGTCTGGACTTCTCCGCTCAATGGCATCACACGCACATGCCAGACACGAAACTGGTCCTGATGCCGCTCAACCGTCAAGAAACGGTCCTGATGGCGGACGGATTGCCAGCGCCCCTCACTCCAGTGCGACTCCTCAGTCCATTCACAATATGCCAGCCCGCCCACTACCAGCAGGGTCAACACCGACAATACCAGATGGATTTTTTTCATGCCCCTCACCTGCAAAAAACATACAACCAATTGAAGTTGCAGGAATTATTACCCGTACAGGCGGCGCAGGAGCAAGGAGTGAATTATTACCAGCACAATTTAGTCAATAAATTTAACCTAATATCGATCTGGCACCGGCCATCCGGCTGATTACCTGCGAACAAATCCGCTCCTCAAGCCAAAGGCTGGATATCCAGTTGCTTCCAGCTGGCATGAAAGCAGGACCCCAGGTAATCCAGCAGCGGGTCATTCCTGTCCCGCCGGTGGCGCACGATATGCAGGGACAGGCTGATACCTTCAAGCGGTACCGGGCAAATCCGCAATTGCTGGTGATAACGGAATAGCCGGGTCGAGGTTTGGGGCAGGACCGCTACCAGCGGAGATTCGCTGACCACAAAAGGAATGGACAGCAAGCTGGCACTGCGTACCACGATACGTCGCGGAGGCAAGCTGCGCTCGGCCAGCATCTGGTCAAAACGGCTCAGGGTCGCACCGGCATAAGTGGAATGAATGTGCGGTTGCGCCAGGATCTCATGGATGCCGGGATTTTCTCCCAGCGGCACCCGCTCCGGGTTGAATACGCAGTCGTAAGGGACATGCCCCAGAAGCTCGCCGATAAAGTCGTTCTCCAGCGCGGGAAAATGATCGATGGCCAGCCGGACTTCGCCATGCTGCAACAATTCAAGCTGTCTTAGCGGACCGCCAGACTGTACGGACAATTGCAGTCCCGGTGCATGCGTACGCAAGTGCTCTACCAAAGACGGCAGCAAGCAGGACTCAAGCGAGGCCGACAAGGCAATCCGCATTTCCTGCACCACGGTTGCCGGATCAAACTCCGGCTGTCCACGGGTCAGCGCATCAATCCTCAGCAGAAACGGCCGGATTTCAGCGGCAATGGTCAGGGCCCGGCAAGTCGGTTCCATCCGCCCGTGGCTGCGGAACAGGATTTCATCCCCCAGAAGTTCACGCAGGCGCGCCAGTGCATGACTCATGGCCGGCTGACCGATGAAAAGGCGTTTCGCAGCACCACTGACACTGCGCTCCTGCACCAGTGCATCCAGTGCAACCAGCAAATTGAGGTCAATCTGGCGAAACTTGCCGTGCAAGATATCATTCATGTCGATACTTCAGATCAATCCAATTGATTTTGATGATGTTAGCGCGATTTTTACAATACGCATGGTGTTTATTCATTTGCCAAGCGTTCAATGTCCGCCACTCCGGCCCTCGCCCCAATCCCTGAAACACCTGCCTTGCACCCCACGCCGGGATTCCTGCTGTTCCTCGCCTCAATGACCAGTCTGGAGTTTTTGCAGACCGGCATGATCAACTTTGCTGCCCGGCCGCTGATCGCCGGGGTACACGGTTCGCCACAGGGTTTCAGTCTCGCAGCCACCATTTATTCGGTCGCAGCCATCGCCATGCTGCTGCAACACCGCTGGCTGGCAGAAAGGCTGGGATACCGCCGCTTTACCTTGCTGTCACTGGCACTGTTTGGTGCCGGTGCCCTGCTCTGCGCCGAGGCAGACTCCATCGCCATGTTCTGGGCCGGGCGCCTGCTGCAAGGGGCCGGTGGCGCCACGTTCTTTTGCGCCGGACGCATCATCTGCAATTCAGTCAAGACAGAATTGCGCGCCAAGGCGCTGATTACCTTCATTATTGCCCTGATGGGCAGTGCATCTCTGGCACCACTGCTCAGCGCCTGGAGCATCACCCACATCAGCTGGCGAGCCATTTTCTGGGGCATGCTGCCACTGGTCATGATCGTGGCCTTGCTGGCCAGCCGGCACATGCCCAAGGACGTCGAAGGCCGCCGCGACGGCAAAGAACCCTTCCAGTGGAAAATCATGATCGGTCTGGTGCTGGGCGTCGGAGCCATACAGTTCGCCATCCAGCGCGTGCGCTTCGACCTGTTCAGCCATCCGCTGCCGATTGTTGCCATGGCCATCATCGGCCTGCTTGCCGTGCTGTGGTTCAGCAATCACCAGCAACGCCGTCCGACTCCGTTGATCGACTACCGCCAGCTGGCACATGCACGTTTTCTGGTCGGCATGCTCTGTTACGGTTTCGGTTACGTGGTCATGAACGCCAACGGCTATCTGATGCCGCACCTGTTGCAACAGGCACTCGGCATGAGCGTACTGGTCAGCGGTTATCTGCTGGCCCTGGCCTCCCTTGGCAGCCTGGGCGGTGAGTTCGTTCTGATCCGGATGATGCCGCGCCGGCAAGGACACAAGATCTACATGATGGCCGGACTGGTCCTGCTGATCTTGTACGGACTGTTGAGCGCCGGTTTTTCAGGCCAGACGCCGTGGGAACTGCTGGCACTGAATGCATTGACCGGCGGCGTATTCATGTCCTTCTTCATGGGTCCGGTCGCCCGTGGCGCCTTCCAGAACATGGATGCGCGCACGTTTTCGCATGCCTATCAAACCAAAAACATCATCCGTGAAATTGCCGGCTCGACCGGCATCACCCTTGCCACGCTGTTTTTGCAGTTGCGCAGCAGTGCCCACTACCAGCAGCTCGCTACCGATGACCGCCCGAACATGTTTGCCCACAGCGACGGCCTGCTGACCAGCACCTTGCAACCGCTTCTGCACGGAACGGAAATGCAGGCAATGCTGCTGGCCTGCGCTGATTACCACCACGCCCTCACCATTACGGCCCTGCTGGTCTTGCTGCTGGTCTGGCGACAGAAGGTTTACGGCTGAGCACAGCCGGCATTGATGAATGCCTGCGACGAAGGTGGCAGCCAGGCATCATTTACCGGCGTCATGCGAGCGAGGAACCCATCGCCATGCAGGCCAAAAGCCGGCAAGTCTCCGGGGAAGGCATGCTGCACGTCGCCAGACAGCACGCCCGCCCCTCGCTGCATGCACATCCCTTGCACAGGGAATGCAGCAGCAGGTGTGCTGCCAGCCAGATGGAATGCACGTCATAATGACCCAAGACAGGGACTGCGCTGCCTGCCGGTTAGTGCAACCACCGCAGCAAGACATGCAAGCCTGTCAAGACAGACAGCAACTTCGGTGACGGATAGTCTTGTTGCACCCGCACGGTTGCCGGCAACAAATCCGGCAGGGGGAATGGACTGTACTCAGGGAATGGCGACGAAATTCATGCGGCGCTGGATGATCCTGGTCTTGCGCAGCAGGGTCCTGTCATTGCGGTGGGTGTCGTAATAACGTGGATTGGGCACCATGGCAGCAAGCTTGGCTGCCTGCCCGGCAGACAACCGGGATGCGGGCACCCGGTAGTAGTGCCTTGCCGCAGACTCAGCACCAAAGACGCCGTCACCCCATTCGATCACGTTCAGGTAGATCTCAAAAATCCGGCGTTTGTCCATGACCGCCTCCAGCATGACGGTGATCAGTGCCTCTTCGGCCTTGCGCCAAGGGGTGCGTCTGGAGGACAGGAAAAGGTTTTTGGCCAATTGCTGGCTGATGGTCGATCCGCCGGCAACAATCCGGCCTTTTTGCAGGTTTTTTTCCCAGGCGGTCTGGATACCTTCCCAGTCAAACCCTTCATGCTGAAGGAACTTGGCATCCTCGCTGGCAACGATGGCCCGTTTGAGCTGCAGTGAAATCCGTCCGTAGTCCACCCAGCGATAACGCAACTCGGCATCCGGGTTGGTTTCGGCCAGCCGCGCCTGCTGTTCATCCATGAAGGCCGTTGTCGCCGGATTGTTCCATTTCCAGTAGACGATGTGCCCGAAAATCCACAGCTGGTACAACAAAAACAGGGCAAGCAGTGCTGCAACCCCACGGACAATCCACTTCAGCACGCTATCGCTCCAGGATGAAAGAGAGGCAAGGATAGCGACCTGTCCCCGCCTCGTGTAACTACAAATGCAACAAAATTATGCCAGACGCTCGCGCAGGCTGTTCATGACCGGACGAGTGTTCGGTCGTCCGCCATGCCAGATATGCCAGGATTCGGCCGCCTGCTCGACCAGCATGCCCAGCCCGTCCGACAGCATGCCGGCGCGCTCGGCCTGCCCGCGAGCCAGAAACGGCGTCAGGCCCTTGCCATACACCATGTCGTAAACCAGCTCGCTGCCTGCCAGCAGGCCGGCAGGCAGTGGCAGGTCATTGCCGGACAGGCCGGTGGAGGTGCCATTGATGACGATATCAAACTGCTGACCCGCAAGGTCATCGTACCCGGCCGCATCGACCTCGCCCCACTGGGCAAAATGCGTGACCAGTGCTTCCGCCTTGGTGACGGTCCGGTTGGCTACGGTCAGACTGGCAGGATGTTGTGCGAGCAAGGGCTGCAAGACTCCGCGCACCGCACCACCGGCCCCGAGCAGCAGCAGACGCTTGCCCTGTATCCGGACATCCAGATTATCGACGATGTCACGTACCAGCCCGACACCATCGGTATTGTCTCCCTGGATCTGGCCATCCCTGAAAGTCAGGGTATTGACTGCATCGGCAGCGCGCGCGCGTTCGGTCAGTGCTCCGGACAGCTGGCAGGCCTCCAGCTTGAAAGGCAGTGTGACATTCAGCCCCTTGCCTCCCCGGCCGATGAACTGCCGGACTGTTGCCTCAAAACCGTCCAGTGGTGACAGCAGACGCTCGTAATCAAGTCCGAGACCGGTCTGGCGGGCAAATTCCTGATGGATGAAAGGCGACTGACTATGGTCAATCGGGTGGCCGATAACGGCATACAGTTCGGTCATTGTCTCAAGCTCTCAGATCGTAAAAAAACAGCCTATCCCTGACTCCACGGCAGGCCGTGCCGACGCCAGCCGCCAAGTTGCCCGCGCTGGCCAGCGGCATCGCGGTCGCCTTCAAATCCCTCAAGGATGTTGAACGCAGTGTATCCGAGTCCGGCCAGACACTCTGCGGCAGCATGGGAACGTACCCCGCTGCGGCACAACAGCACCACCGGGCGGTCAGTTGGTATTTGTGCCACAGCTTCGCGGGCGAAATCAGGATTGATCTCCATACCGGGCCACATGCGCCATTCAATGCTGATGGACTCGGGAGGCGCTCCGACAAACTGCCGCTCCGCGATGGTGCGTACATCCAGCAGTGTCGCTTGCAAAGCCTTAACCAGTTCCCAGGCTTCTGCCGGCATGACGGCCCCGGCATACGGCAACCCCAGTTCCTTGCCTCTGGCCGCTGCTGCGGCAAGGACTTGTGAACAATGCTCATGCATATTGACATCCCGGATATCAAATTATGTCAACACAATAGTAGCAGCGAAGAAGGCCAATCTGGCAACCCTTGGCAGCGATGCACCATTGATGTGCACGAAACTCGATATTCACCATTTTGGTGCATGCAATCCATGCGAATGCACCAGTTTGAACTACATAGCCCAAAACCATAAAAAGAATGGCTCGTGGCACAATACCACCCGCTTGCCGACAAGCCTGACACCACAGGAAAACATGGCACGCACCTTGCTTTAATTTAGGTACACCACCGGCACATGCCGGACCGAATTCCGCATCAATGAATCACCCGCTGATCTGACTGGAGAAATGCAATGGCGGCTGTCGCTAACGTAAAGAAACTGATTGAAGACAACGACGTCAAATTCGTTGATCTGCGTTTTACCGACACCAAGGGCAAGGAACAGCACGTCACGGTGCCGGCCCATGTGGTGACCGAAGACATCGAAAGCTGGTTTGAGCACGGCCACGCATTTGACGGTTCCTCCATCGCTGGCTGGAAGGGCATCCAGGCTTCCGACATGCTGCTGATCGCTGATCCGGCCACGGCCAACATTGATCCGTTCTTCGACGAACCGACCCTGTTCATGTCCTGCGATGTGGTGGATCCGGCCGACGGCAAGGGCTATGACCGCTGCCCGCGCTCGATCGCCAAGCGCGCTGAAGCCTACCTGAAGGCCTCGGGCATCGGTGATGTCGCCTACTTTGGTCCGGAGCCCGAATTCTTCGTGTTCGACAGCATCACCTGGCACGCCGACATGTCCGGCTGCCACGTCAAGATCAACTCCGAAGAAGCCGCATGGTCCTCCGCTGACCCGATGAACGGTGCCAACACCGGCCATCGTCCGCGCGTCAAGGGCGGCTACTTCCCGGTTCCGCCGGTCGACAGCTTCCAGGACATGCGCTCGCAAATGGTCCTGCTGATGGAAGAGCTCGGCGTGCCGGTCGAAGTGCACCACCACGAAGTAGCCACCGCCGGCCAGATGGAAATCGGCACCCGCTTCAGCACCCTGACCCAGCGTGCCGACTGGACCCAGATCATGAAATACGTGATCCAGAACGTCGCCCACAGCTACGGCAAGACCGCCACCTTCATGCCCAAGCCGATCTGTGGCGACAACGGCAGCGGCATGCACGTGCACCAGTCGATCTGGAAAGACGGCGTGAACCTGTTTGCAGGTGACGGCTACGCCGGCCTGTCCGAGTTCGCCCTCTACTACATCGGCGGCATCATCAAGCACGCCAAGGCCCTGAATGCCATCACCAATCCGGGCACCAACTCCTACAAGCGCCTGGTTCCGCACTACGAAGCCCCGGTGAAGCTGGCCTACTCGGCCAAGAACCGCTCGGCCTCGATCCGCATTCCGCACGTAGCCAGCCCGAAGGCCCGCCGCATCGAAGCCCGCTTCCCGGATCCTTCCGCCAACCCGTACCTGTGCTTCGCTGCACTGATGATGGCCGGTCTGGACGGTGTGCAGAACAAGATCCACCCGGGCGAACCGGCCAGCAAGAACCTCTACGACCTGCCGCCGGAAGAGGACAAGCTAATCCCGACCGTCTGCGCCTCGCTCGAAGAAGCCTTGGCTTCGCTGGATGCAGACCGCGAGTTCCTGACCCGCGGCGGCGTGTTCAGCAACGAATGGATTGATGCCTTCATCGACCTCAAGATGCAGGAAGTCAGCCGTATCCGCATGACTCCGCACCCGGTCGAATTCGACGAGTACTACAGCCTGTAACGTTAGATTTATACCGTTTCGGACTGCCCCAAACCCCTGTTGCCATTGGCTCCAGGGGTTTTTCCTTGTACCCCTCAGACATATCCATGCGTGGCGACTGACCGCAGACCGGCAAGGCGAGATCGCCATCCCTGATTACCCGGGACAGTCTGAGGACATGATGCCGGTGAATCGCCCGGCCCAGATCGGCGAGCCGTTGGAAATACTGTCGCTCGTAATCTGCCGGCGAGAATTCATTGCTGGAACCGGGGCGATTCATGATGAACTTACGCCGGCTCCGTTCCCGCCTGCCTGCCTCGACCAGACACACCTGTTACTGGTCCGCTGCATTGCGATTGATCACCTGCTGGTGAACTGCCGACCATCACCTTGGACTTGTCATGCAGGAGACTGGGAAAGCTCCCTCCTGGATGACGTGGGCATTGCCAACATCAGACATCAAGGCCCGCATCGGACAGATCCGCGCTCAACAGGGCTGCCCATCAAAAAAAGGCATCAACCCTTGTCAGGTTGATGCCTTTTGGAAGGCACCGGCAGATGGCCGGAGGAACTTCGGCAGATTACATCATGCCGCCCATTCCACCCATGCCGCCCATTCCGCCGGCCGGCATGGCAGGCTTGTCTTCCGGCAGCTCGGCCACCATGCAATCAGTGGTCAGCATCAGGCCAGCCACCGAAGCAGCGTGTTGCAGGGCCGAACGGGTCACCTTGGCCGGGTCGAGCACGCCCATTTCCACCAGGTCGCCGTACTCACCGGTTGCAGCGTTGTAACCGAAGTTGCCGCTGCCTTCGTACACCTTGTTGACCACCACGCTCGGCTCGTCACCGGCGTTGGCCACGATCTGGCGCAGCGGCGATTCGATCGCGCGCATCACGATCTGCACACCGGCTGCCTGCTCGGCGTTGATGGTGGCCACTTCCTTCAGGTTGGCACGGGCGCGCAGCAGGGCCACACCGCCACCGGCCACGATGCCTTCTTCCACGGCAGCGCGGGTTGCGTGCAGGGCGTCTTCGACGCGGGCCTTCTTTTCCTTCATTTCGACTTCGGTCGCAGCACCGACCTTGATCACGGCCACACCACCGGCCAGCTTGGCCAGACGTTCCTGCATCTTTTCGCGGTCGTAGTCGCTGCTGGCCGTTTCGATGTGAGCGCGGATCTGTTCGACACGGGCCTTGATGGCTTCGGCAGTGCCCACGCCATCAATGATGGTGGTGGTGTCCTTGCTGACCTCGATGCGCTTGGCCTGGCCCAGCATGTCAATAGTGGCCTTTTCCAGCGGCAGACCGATTTCCTCGCTGATTACGGTGCCGCCGGTCAGGATGGCGATGTCTTCCAGCATGGCCTTGCGCCGATCGCCGAAGCCCGGAGCCTTGACGGCCACGGTCTTGAGGATACCGCGCATGTTGTTGACCACCAGCGTGGCCAGCGCTTCGCCTTCCACATCTTCGGCAGCAATCACCAGCAACGGGCGGCCAGCCTTGGAGACTTGTTCCAGAACCGGCAACAGTTCGCGGATGTTGGTGATTTTCTTGTCACACAGCAGGATGAACGGATTGTCGAGCTGGGCGATCTGCTTTTCCGGCTGGTTGATGAAGTACGGGCTGAGGTAGCCACGGTCGAACTGCATGCCTTCGACCACTTCCAGCTCGTCTTCCAGGCCTGAACCGTCTTCAACAGTGATCACGCCTTCCTTGCCGACCTTTTCCATGGCCGCAGCGATCTTGTCACCGATCACGGTGTCGCTGTTGGCGGAGATGGCGCCGACCTGGGCGATTTCCTTGGTGGTGGCGCACGGCTTGGCGATGTTCTTGATTTCAGCCACCAGCGCCACGACGGCCTTGTCGATGCCGCGCTTGAGGTCGATCGGGTTCATGCCGGCGGCGACGTACTTCATGCCTTCCTGCATGATGGCCTGGGCCAGCACAGTAGCGGTGGTGGTGCCGTCACCAGCGACGTCGTTGGTCTTGGAAGCCACTTCCTTGACCATCTGGGCGCCCATGTTCTCGAACTTGTCCTTCAGGGTGATTTCCTTGGCAACGGACACACCATCCTTGGTGATGGTCGGAGCGCCGTAGCTGCGCTCCAGCACGACATTGCGGCCTTTCGGGCCAAGGGTGACCTTGACGGCATCAGCCAGAATGTTTACCCCGTCAACCATCTTGGAACGGGCGGAATCACCAAACTTGACGTCTTTTGCTGCCATTTTGTTACCTCAAATCCGTATCTGTCTGAAACATTTCACGCGAGAGCGTGCTGCAATTACTCGACGATGCCCATGATGTCTTCTTCGCGCATCACCAGCAGCTCTTCACCGTCAATCTTGACGGCCTGGCCGCTGTACTTGCCAAAGATCACCTTGTCGCCGGTTTTCAGTTCCAGCGCACGGCGCTCGCCGTTGTCCAGCACCTTGCCGTTGCCCACGGCAACGACTTCACCCATGTCAGGCTTTTCAGTGGCGGTACCCGGCAACACGATACCGGAAGCGGTTTTTTCTTCAGCTTCAAGACGCTTGATCACAACACGGTCATGCAAAGGGCGAATGGTCATGAAAACTCTCCTGCTCTCGATACGAGGCACTGCACGTTTGAAATTCGACAGGAATACGGGACATGCCGATTTAGCACTCCCGCTTCACGAGTGCTAATAGTAGGGATGCAGATTTCGTTTTTCAAGAGCCTGGATACGGATGATGGAGCCATGTCAAAAAACAGGAAATCCTCCTGCCAACCGGTAGCCAATTCCCTTGATTCACTTTGTTAATCAATTAACGTATGACATAAATCGAATTTTGCAGACAGCATGCCATTGGGGTATTAAATACAGTGTTTCAGAACAACAAAAAGGTAGGCTGAAATACATCAGGCCTGCCTTTTTGCTGATTCAGACAACTCCTGCCCATATCGGGCACAACAGCATGCAAACGTTACTGGCGATCCCAGGTCTGGGTGCGCCCCAGAAGCGAAACCCCCATGAAACCACGCACTTCCAGCTTTTGTCCGCCATCAACCAGCTTGGCCTTGCTGTCGTAGATTTTCCCGTTCTTCGGGTCAAGAATCTTGCCGCCTTCGTATGTCTCTCCGGTTTTCTTCAGCCCCCACAGGATCGTCATGCCATCAACCGGCTTGTCCTTGCGGTCACCTTCACATTTGCTGCATTTGACATCCGGGTTGGCAAACAGCTTGATAATCTTGCCCTGGTATTCGTTGCCGTTTTCCGTGATCTGTACCAGCGCCTTGGGCTGTCTGGTTTCGTCATCAATGGTTTTCCAGGTACCAGCAATGCCTTCGGCCTGGGCAAGACTACACGCCAGCAACGTCGCCACGGCGCACAGTGCGGGTTTCAGTTTCATGGTGTTCTCCTCTCGTTGAAACGATCGTTTTAAGTTGGGACTCCAGCATGCCAATGCCCAATTACGCGGTCAAGCAGGCCACTTGGCGTGCGGGTTTTCCCTAATCGGGAAAGCCCCAATCCCGTTCGGGTAAAAAAGTCTTCACCATTGACCATAAGTTCCGGTGATTCCATCAGCAAGACGTGGAGCACCGTGCACGGTCGAATGTATGAATACTGCGGGAGATCTTCATCATGCAATCCAGAAAGCTGTATAAAAGCCTGTATTTTCAGGTGATTGTTGCCATCATATGCGGCGTGCTGCTCGGCCATTTCATGCCGGACAGCGGTACGGCCATGAAACCGCTTGGCGACGGCTTTATCAAACTGGTCAAGATGATGATCACGCCGATCATCTTCTGCACAGTTGTGGTGGGCATTGCCGGCATGGAAGACATGAAGAAGGTCGGACGGGTCGGCGGCAAGGCCCTGCTCTACTTTGAGGTCGTCACGACGCTGGCGCTGATCATCGGCCTGGTCGTTGTCAATGTGCTCAAGCCGGGTGCAGGCATGAATGTGGACCCGGCCACGCTGGACACGGGCGCCATTGCCAAATACACCGCCAAGGCTGGCGAACAATCGGTGGTCGACTTTGTCCTGCACATCATTCCGAACAGTGTGGTGGGTGCATTCGCCGAAGGCGAAATCCTGCAGGTGCTGCTGTTTTCGGTACTGTTCGGCTTTGCCCTGTCGATGATGGGACAGTCCGGCAAGCCGGTCGTCAAACTGGTCGAGGACATCTCGCATGCCCTGTTTGCCGCCATCGGCTTCATCATGAAACTGGCTCCGATCGGTGCCTTCGGTGCCATGGCATTCACCATCGGCAAATACGGGGTGTCGAGCCTGAGCTCGCTGGCTGCGCTGATGGGCAGCTTCTACCTGACCTGCCTGTTGTTCATCGGCCTGGTACTGGGAACGATCACCCGTTTCTGCGGATTCAGCATCTGGAAACTGGTCCGTTACATCAAGGAAGAACTGCTGATCGTGCTGGGAACCAGTTCGAGTGAGTCGGCCCTGCCGCGTCTGATGGCCAAACTGGAACAGCTGGGCTGCCAGAAATCGGTGGTGGGTCTTGTGGTCCCGACCGGCTATTCGTTCAACCTGGACGGTACGTCGATCTACCTGACAATGGCTGCGATCTTCATTGCCCAAGCTTGCGGCATCGAGCTGACCCTGACCCAGGAGCTCACCATCATTGGCGTGTTGCTGCTGACTTCAAAAGGTGCTGCCGGAGTCACCGGATCGGGCTTCATCACCCTGGCCGCCACGCTGGCGACGGTACCGGACATTCCGGTTGCCGGTCTGGCCCTGATCCTGGGTATTGACCGCTTCATGTCCGAAGCCCGTGCCCTGACCAACCTGGTGGGCAATACCGTGGCGACAGTAGTCGTTGCAAAATGGGAAAACGCCCTCGACAGCGACAAGCTGGCAGCCGAACTGCACAATCCGACCCCGCTTGCCCACGGCCTGAAGGTGGAAGCGCCGCACCTGACCCGCGAAGTGTCGCGCACCCTGAGCTGATACTGCCAGGAGAAACTACAACAACAAAACGCCCTGCCGGATGGCAGGGCGTTTCATTTGTGCTGTCAATCCGTCAGGACTATGCGCTGGCAGTCTTCAGCATGACATACAGCTCGTCCTTGAGGCGGAGCTTTTCCTTTTTCAGCACTTCCACTTCGGCCGGTGTTGCCAGCGTGATGCTGTCTTCCATGTTCTTGATCTTGTGATCAAGTTCATTGTGGCGATTGAACACCGTACGGAAATGCTCGTCTTCGATCTTAAGCTTGTGAATCAGGTCGCGGTATTCAGGGAACATACACATCACCTCCAGATTGCAGATGGGCCGAAAAGTGGCAATGCCAGAATTTTTCTTTTTACGAAGACAGATTATCACGATTGCGGACCTGTCGCATGCCTTGAGGTGATCTGCATATTCAGTTCATGTCGCGCTGCACAAGCTGCAATATCAAGGTCAATCCACCATCCGTACCTGCACTGGATTCAACTGCTCGCAAAGTGGTTCCGTGCGGCAGCAAGACACTGATCCCATGCCCCACACCATAACGTGACAGCGTTCTCTCCAGTCGCCTCGCCATGCTCTCGGCCGGTACGGCAGGCGCTGCTTCAAAGGTATATCCACTTGCCTCAACAGCCGAGTCGAATGCCTGGTGCACGGTTTCGCGCGGCAGGTATTGTTCGGCTGCTCTGGAAAAGTCGCTGGCAGACAGCTGTTCGCTCTCCTGGCACAGCGTAAGCATGTCATCCTTGAAACGCGACTGCGTCAGCGGGTCATCCAGCGTACCGGACAGCTCTTCCACCACTTTTGCCACAACCCGGGTCGTGGCTGCCGGATCCGGCAACCGCATGGCTTGCAGGAAATCCTCGGTCCAGAATTTTGCCTGCTGCCCCAGCCGGTCCACGGCATAGGCATAAGGCCCGTACTCCAGAACCAGAGCCCCCTTGTCGATCAGCCGGGGATTGATTCCGCTGGCGTGACCGATGGCAAACTCCTGACCTGACTCGGTCAGGGTCAGGAAATCGTCACGGATCTCCGACTTGAAAATGCCCAGCGCCCGCATTTCGCGCTCACCGTCATGCAGGCCGGCAAACTCGATCACGAACACGTCACCGGCACTGATGTTGGGATGCTGCGAACGTGCATACAGGTGCTTGGCCACCCGCTGCGAGTACGCCAGGAAATCCAGCTCGCCGCGAAAACATTCGCGCGAGTACTGGTACATCTCGTTGAGCTTCAGGTCGGACTCGTGAAAAAACTGGTACTTGCGTCGCTCGGACACGATGCCCTTGAGATAGCCCTCCAGCAGCAGGCCGGATACCGCCTCGTCGATTTCCGTTGCCCGCCCGGACAGCAGCAGCGGCTCTCCACGGGTAGCATTGCCCACCCGGTGCACCACCAGCCGGGTAATCGTTGCGTCCTGAATCTGCATGAAGGCTTTCTCCTGCGACAACCAAAGCGCGGATTATGAGCGTGCGCCGAATCACATGTAAATCGTGATGCCTGCCGGAATACATCCATGAAAAAAGACCACCGGGGCAACGGTGGTCCGCAAATCCGGATGGGCATGCCCGGACAGGCGCAGGCACATCATGTGTTGTACGGTTCGGGAGCGATATAGATCGGTACGGACGAGCTACCCAGCACAAGAGCGTTGGGATTGGTGTTCCAAGTATCAAACGACCAGGCAAAATAAGTATTCTGCCCGGGCATGGCAACCACGATCGGTTTATCCATTCCCTTCAGCATCACCGGCACCGGCTGGTTGCTCTGGTTGGTGATCCGGAAACCGTAAACTTTCGATCCCTTGACCACATCCAGCGTACCGGTCAGGCCAGAAGTTGCCGCCATGCCGTTCGGACCGATGGTCACATCGTAAATCTGGTCTGCTTCGATCAGGTTGTGCGGTGAACCAAACGATGAATGCAGCGGGCCGTAGTATTCGGCAGCCTGTTCCTGCCACGCCTGCTGGTTGACCGGCAGCCCGTCAGCCGTTGCCGTCAACGCCAGTGTGGACAAACCCAACACGACAGCGGCACCAGCTGTCCGCCGCCAGAATCTGCAAGTCTTCATGATCAGCACCTTCCATAAACATCACCACGAACGTGATGATTCTCTGGTTTTAGGTCTGACCACTCCGACCCTCAATCCGGCGGCGGCATTCTATTCACAATGAAAGGTATAAACGGAAAAAATACTTACCTGTTTTGTGATGGTTACAGAACCCCTTGTGCCAGCATGGCATCGGCCACCTTGACGAAGCCGGCAATGTTGGCGCCCGTCACGTAGTTGACCTGGTCACCACCGCTGCCAAAGCGTTCACACGAAGCGTGAATGTCCAGCATGATGTTGTTCAGGCGCTGGTCGACATCTTCGGCCTTCCAGCCCAGACGGGCCGCGTTCTGCGCCATTTCCAGACCCGAAGTCGCCACCCCGCCGGCATTGGCGGCCTTGCCCGGTGCAAACAGCACGCCGGCATCCAGGAAAGCCCCGGTTGCAGCCAGGGTCGTCGGCATGTTGGCGCCTTCGGCCACGGCACGCACGCCATTGGCAATCAGGGTACGGGCGGCATCGAGATCCAGTTCGTTCTGGGTGGCGCACGGCAGGGCCACGTCCACCGGCACGACCCACGGCTGGCAACCCGGCAGGTAGTCCAGACCCAGCTGGTTGGCGTAATCCTCGATCCGGCCATAGCGATGGTTTTTCACTTCGGCCAGCGCAGCCAGTTTTTCCGGGGTAAAGCCTTGCGGATCAACCACGGTACCGTTGCTGTCAGACGCCGTCACCACCCGGGCGCCGCGCTGCATGGCCTTGTCGATGGCAAACTGTGCCACGTTGCCCGAGCCGGACACCGATACCGTCATGCCATCCAGCGACATGCCGTGGCGGGCCAGCATGGCATCAGTGAAGTAGATCAGGCCGTAACCGGTGGCTTCCGGACGCATCAGGCTGCCGCCGAACGACAGGCCCTTGCCGGTAAACACACAGCCGGTCTGGTTCGACAGCTTTTTCATCATGCCGGCCATGAAGCCGACTTCGCGGCCTCCCACGCCGATGTCACCGGCCGGAACGTCAGTGTCCGGGCCCAGATGACGGTACAGCTCGGTGATCAGCGCCTGGCAGAAGCGCATGATCTCGCCGTCGCTCTTGCCCTTGGGATCAAAATCCGCCCCGCCCTTGCCACCGCCCATCGGCAGCGTGGTCAGCGCATTCTTGAAGGTCTGCTCGAAACCGAGGAACTTGAGGATGGACAGGTTGACCGAGGGGTGAAAGCGCATGCCGCCCTTGAAGGGGCCGATGGCCGAATTGAACTGTACGCGCCAGGCACGGTTGACCTGCACGCGGCCGGCGTCATCCACCCACGAAACGCGGAACTGGATCACGCGCTCGGGTTCGACCAGGCGTTCCAGCAGGCCTTGTTCGGTATAACGCGGATTGGCGTCAAGGAAGGGCCACAGTGAGGTCAGCACCTCGCGCACGGCCTGCATGTATTCCGGTTCGTACTGGTAACGCTGGTGCAAAGGTTGCAGAAAATGCTCTACCGAGGCCAGTCGGGTCATGAAATTACTCCTGAAGATAGTGACAGATAAAGGCTGCCGCCGAAGCGGCAAAGGAAAAAACCGGGGCGACAATGACCCGACACCTGGCGCCAGACCTGCATTCAATGGTGCACAAGCCGCGATAATGACATCGTCAGTTGGCGTGGATGTTAGGGTTCATTATTTGTCAGGAATATTGATCCAGGTCAGTAAGTGTACATACTTACAAAAAATCAAGGTAATTGTCTTAACAAACGGTTCCGCCAGGTAAAACAAAACCCCCGGCAGCCTTGTCTGCCGGGGGTTTTCACACTGTCAGGTGTTAGTTCATCAACTGGTTGGCAATTTCCCGCATGCCGGCCGACAGCATGGCCAGATCAAGCTGCGCATAACCGCGCAGCTCGGCCAGCGTCTGCCGGACCGCAGCCAGCGCAACATCACGTCCGGCCAGCCACGGCGTCACGTAATCCGCCGCATCGCACGTCGGGCACCCCAGGGCAGCCGTCGCCAGGTCACTGTGCAAGCGATAAAGATCGTCACGCAATGCCGTACGGGCCAGAGACTGCCAGCGGTTGTCCCGCGGCAGGCGGGTAATCGCCTGCGCCAGCCAGTCCAGATCCAGCTCGCGGCCCAGCGTGTAATAGGCACGGGCTGCTACCGCCAGTTCGATGCCGGTCTTGCGTGACAGTTCGGTCACATCGAAGAAGGCCGGCACGTATTCCAGCCGCGCCAGCATCATCGCCAGCCGCTCCGGCACGCTGTCCTCGATCCAGGCCAGCTGGCGGGCAGTCGCACGGGTATAGAGGTGCGACGGCACCAGCTCCGGCAAGGAGGCCAGCAGGGTCCGGGCCGCATCCTGATACAGCGCCACGGCCTCGGCCACACTGGCATGTCCCTTGCGGTTGCGCAGCAGCCAGCGGACGGCACGCTCGACCAGGGTCCGCAGCTCGACCATCAGTTCGACCTGAAGGTCAGCCGGCACCACGTTGTCCAGCGCTTCGATTTCGCGCCAGACAGTTTCGGCACCGAAAATCCGGTCAGCCGCCCAGAAGGCACGGCAGATCACGTCAACCGGCAGGTTGGTTTCTTCCTGCATGCGGAACACGAAAGTCGCGCCCATGCGGTTGACCACCCGGTTGGCCAGCTGGTTGGCAATGATTTCGCGCCGCAGGTGATGCGATTTCATCGCTTCGCCAAAGCGGGTCTGCAAGGGGTGCGGGAAGTAGTCCACCAGCACCGGTGTAAAGTCGGTATCGTCCGGCAGGTCCGAAGCCAGCAGTGCCTTGTCGAGCGAAATCTTGCTGTAGGCCAGCAGGACGGCAACTTCCGGCGTGGTCAGGCCGCACTTGGCCAGGCGCCGTTCGTTGATCTCGTCATCGGATGGCAGGAACTCGATCTGGCGGTTGAGCTCACCGGTTTTTTCCAGGTGGCCGATCATGCGCTGCTGGGCGTTGAGCATGTTCATCGCGTTGGCGCGATTGACCGCCAGGATCTCGGTTTGCAGGTAGTTGTTGCGCAACACCAGCTGCCCGACTTCATCCGTCATTTCCGCCAGCAGGTCATTGCGCTGCTTGAGCGTCATGTCGCCGGACTGGATGACCGAACCCAGCAGGATCTTGATGTTGACCTCGTGGTCCGAGCAGTCGACGCCGGCCGAGTTGTCGATGGCATCGGTGCAGATCAGGCCGCCCTTGCGGGCAAACTCGATGCGACCGCGCTGGGTGCAACCCAGGTTGCCGCCCTCGCCCACCACCCGCACGTTCAGGTCGCAGCCATCCACCCGCAGACCGTCGTTGGCGCGGTCGCGCGCGTCGGCATGGGTTTCGGTGCTGGCCTTGATGTAGGTGCCGATGCCACCGTTGTACAGCAGGTCTGCTTCGGCCTTGAGGATGGCATGGATCAGCTCCAGCGGCGCCATGCTGTCGCGCTCGGTCTTGAGCCAGGCCCGCACTTGCGGCGACAGTTCGATCGACTTGGCGCTGCGCGGGAACACGCCGCCGCCGGCCGAGATCAGCTCCGGGTTGTAATCGGCCCAGCTGGAACGCGGCAAGGCAAACAGGCGGGCGCGTTCGGCAAAGCTCACGGCAGCATCCGGAGCCGGATCAATGAAAATGTGGCGGTGGTCGAAGGCAGCAATCAGGCGGATATGTTCGGAAAGCAACATGCCGTTGCCGAACACGTCGCCGGACATGTCGCCGATGCCGATGACGGTAAAGTCCTCGCGCTGGATGTCACGGCCCAGATGACGGAAGTGACGCTTGACCGACTCCCAGGCACCACGGGCGGTAATGCCCATTTTCTTGTGGTCGTAGCCTTGCGAGCCACCGGAAGCAAAGGCATCACCGAGCCAGAAGCCGTATTCGGCCGACACACCGTTGGCGATGTCGGAGAAACTGGCCGTGCCCTTGTCGGCCGCCACCACCAGGTACGGGTCATCCTCGTCCAGACGCACCACGTCCACCGGCGGCACGATCTTGCCGTTCACCAGGTTGTCGGTCACGTCCAGCAGGCCGGAAATGAAGGTCTTGTAGCAGGCAATGCCTTCAGCCAGCCAGGCTTCGCGGTCGGAGGCCGGTGGCAGCTGCTTGCAGACGAAACCACCCTTGGAACCCTGCGGCACGATGACCGAGTTCTTGACCATCTGGGCCTTCACCAGCCCCAGCACTTCGGTACGGAAATCCTCCATGCGGTCAGACCAGCGCAGGCCGCCACGGGCGACCTTGCTGCCGCGCAGGTGGACGCCCTCGACGCGGGTACCGTACACCCAGATTTCAAACAGCGGCTTCGGTTCCGGCAGGAAAGGAATGGCGTGCGATTCCAGCTTGAACGACATGTATGGTTTGACCACGCCGTCCTTCTGCTGGAAGTAGTTGGTACGGCGGATCGCCAGCACCACGGTCAGGAAGCCGTTGAGGATGCGGTCTTCGTCGAGGTTGGCCACCGTCGCCAGCGCTTCGCGGATTTCCGCCAGCAGGCGCTCGGCTTCGGCCGGATTGGCACGGGCCGGGTTCAGGCGGGCATGGAACAACGCCACCAGCCGGGCGGTAATGGACGGATAGCCGGCGACACACTGCTCGACATACTGCTGGCTGAAGGTCAGCCCGGCCTGGCGCAGGTACTTGGCCAGCGCCCGGACGAGGGTGATTTCACGCCAGTCAAGCCCGCAGGCGATGGCCAGGCGGTTGAAGCCGTCGTTTTCACTCTGGCCGCGATGGATGGCCATCAGCACGTCTTGCAGGTTTTCCCGCACGGCATCGTTTTCCAGCGCATCGGCCGACACTTCCAGTCCGAAGTCGTTGATCCACAGATGCGTGCCGTCAGCGCGGACGATCCGGTACGGATGCTCGTCCTGCACGCTGACGCCAAGGTTTTCCAGCACCGGCAGGCTGCGCGACAGGCTGACCGGCTCGCCAAGGCGGAAGGCTTTCAGGTGCCAGCTGGCAGCACCACGCGAACGGGACAGCGGGCGGTAAAGCTTGACGGCCAGCGGCTCGGCTTCGGTCAGGGTTTCCAGCTTGCGTACGTCCGGTGCGGCGGCGCGCGGCGAAAACTCGTCGCGATAGGCCACCGGGAACGCAGCCTGGTACTGGCTGAACAGGTGGTTGCCGCCTTCTTCACCGTGCGCCTCGACCAGTTGCTGGCGCAGTTCGTCGGTCCAGCCACGGGCCAGACGGGCCACGTCGGCTTCAATGGCGTCGGCATCATAGGCCGGCAGCGTGGCGCTTTGCGTGGTCACGATGTAGTGCACCCGCGCCAGGTTGGCATCGGCCACGGCAACGGAAAATTCGCAGGCCGAGCCGTTGAAGGCCTTGAGCAGCAGCTGCTCGACCTTGACCCGCAGCTCGGTATTGAAACTGTCGCGCGGCAGGAAAACGAGGCAGCTGACGTAGCGATGGAAGATGTCGGTGCGGGCAAAGAGCCGCACGCGCGGCCGCTCTTGCAGGTTGACGAGGCCCAGCGCCGTGTCGTAAAGCGCCTCGACCGGGATTTCGAAGAGCTCGTCGCGCGGATAAGTTTCCAGCACGAAGTTGAGGGTCTTGGCCTTGTAGCCACCCTCGACGAAATCGCACAGGCGCACCACTTCGGCAATCTTCTGCCGCAGGATCGGAATGTCCTTGGGCGAGGCATGATAGGCGCGGGCGGTGTAAAGGCCGAGCAGGCGGCGCTCGCCCACCACCTGGCCGGCAGCGTCAAACTTTTTGACCGCGATGAAGTCGAGGTGGGCCGAGCGGTGGATGCGCGACAGGGACTGCGACTTGTTCAGCACCAGCGGCTGCGGCTCGCGTGCGCGCTGCTTCATGCTTTCGGGCAGGCCCGAGAAGCTCTCGGAAAACTGCTTGTCGCCCTGGTCGCGCAGGATGCCCAGCCCGCTTTCCCGGATGATGCGCAGGGCGTCCTGGCCATCGCGTTCGGTCAGGTCGTAATCGCAAAAGCCCATCAGCAGGAAGTTGCCTTCACCCAGCCAGCCGAGGAAGGCGGACTCTTCTTCGCAGCCCGGACGGCGGGCGAGCTCTGCTTGCAGCCCGGCCAGCTCGGCGCGCATCGACGGTTCGTCGCTGACGGTGGCCCGGATGGCCTTGAGCACGGCGTTCAGCTCGGCCTCGAGAGCGGCCAGCTGGGCCGGATCGCTGATGCGGTCGATCTGGGCATGGATGAAGGATTCAAGCGGCAGGGAGCGGTCGGTGCCACGGTGGATGTCAACGGCCTCACCCGCAGCGTTGCGGCTGACAGCCAGTACCGGATGCACCAGCAGGTGCAGGGCCAGGTTGTGACGCGCCAGCAGCATGGCCAGCGAGTCGATCAGGAACGGCATGTCGTCGTTGACGATCTCGATGACGGTATGGGTGGAATGCCATCCGTGACGTTCGAGATCCGGGTTGTACAGCCGCACTTTGGCAATACCGGGCTGGCGCACACGGCCGAAATCCAGATGGGCCATGACGGCACCGTACAGGTCCGGTGCGGCAGCACGCTTGAGATCGGCAGCCTCTGCCTCTTCGAAATAGGCGGCAAAGATGGTCGCCATCCGGTCGGCTTCTGCGGCCGGCAGGGTCTGGCGTGCAACATCGTCGATTGCCGCAATCAGGGCGGCCAGCTCATGCTGTTTGTTCAGAGACATGATCTCCTCGTGGGATGCAGTGGCTTGCAAGTGTGAATTGCCTGCCGGCTTGTGGCCGGCAAACGGATGATTCTAGACGCTGCCCTGACACGCTTAATCCGTGTTTGCGACGCAGCATTACATAACCGTCAATTGTGGATGTTGCCTGTATCTCGTTTCACGAGACAATCATTCTTTAGTATCTATTGCCAAAAACCGGTTATTCAATGGCACATAATGCATATTCTTTGTTGCTATAAACTGCTTTTTGCATAAACAGGTGTCGGGGTGTTCGATTGCAGCGCCTCATGCCAGGATACTGCCTGTTATCCACGTCCCGACCGATGAGTCCTGCCATGACACCCGCTGCCCGCCTCCTTTGCCGTTTTCTGCTGCTGCTCGGGCTGTGGTGCGGCAGCCAGACCGCTGCCGCAGAGTGGCTTCGCTTCGGTATTGACGGCAATTACCCACCGTTTGCCTCGTTCGGCCGCGATGGCCAGTTGCAGGGATTCGACGTCGACATTGCCAATGCCCTGTGTGATGCCATGCAACGCCAGTGCCTGATCGTGCCACAGGACTGGGACGGCCTGATCCCGGCCCTGAATGCCAACAAGTTCGACGCCATCCTGTCATCCATGTCGATCACGGCCGAGCGCCGCAAGGCCGTGGACTTTACCGACAGGTATTACCGGCTGCCGTCGCGCATGCTGGCAGCACCCGGCACCGATACCGCCGTCGGCAGCTTCCGGGGCAAGCGCATCGGCACCCTGCTCGGTTCCACCCAGCAGCGCTTTGCGCGCAGTTACTGGGGCAGCTGCGGTGCCGAGATAGTCGCCTATCCCCGCATCACCTCGGCCCTGGATGACCTGGCCGCAGGCCGGCTGGCCGGCGTTTTCGTTGATGCCCTGGCCGGAGAGGCTTATCTGTCCCGGCCGGGCACGACTCCGAAGTTCACCTTCGTCGGCCCGGCTTTTGACGATCCGGCCTATTTTGGCGAGGGAGCCGGCATCGCGGTACGCAAGGGCAATGCGGCATTGCAGACTGCCCTCAATGCAGCCATCGGACAGATCCGCGCCGACGGTCGCTATGACAGCATCCGGAAGAAGTACTTCAGTCACGACATCTACGGCAAGCCGGTTCCCCCTGCCCGCTAGTCACCGGAAGTACCGGCCTCAAGGATCGACACGATCGAGAACAGGGTAAAGCACACTGCCCCGAGGCCGACCAGCACCCGCGCCGGGATGAAGTAGGCCGCAGACAGGTCGCCGGCCTCAAAAACAAACGCCGACAGGAACAGGCAGGCCAGCGCCGTCATCACCGGCAGGATCGGCACCCGGTTGGCGAGGGCGAATCTGGCACGCCATACCAGTCCCAGCAGCAGCACCTTGGACAGGATGCTGAAACAGATCATGCCGATGCCGATCAGGATGAGCCCCGGTGCCACATGAAAACTGGCGGGAGAGTCAACCAGCACGGCAATGCCGAAAATGATGTCAGCCAGCCCAAGGACGATGACCAGCCAGATCCAGAAGCTGCGCTCGCTTTTGCGGTACTGGTTCCGGACCTGGCGCACCACGGTAGCCACCAGGGCAATCAGGCAGGTGCAGATGGTCGATAGCCCGAACAGGACGTGTCCGGCCACATAAAAGCCCGGATCATCAGCCCCTCTGGCCAGCAGGCCGAGGGCCCAGACGTAGCCTGTCAGTGAACAGACCACCGGCACGGCGATCAGGAGCCAGCCCACGGAGGCCGGATAGGCACCCGGAGCGCCGGGCTCCCCGTCCGGCCGGCCGCTGTTGAGCGGAATCAGCGTGAACCGGGAGGACGAAGCGGCCACCGTGGTGACACACAGGGTAATCAGCCCGACGCCGAACACCACATGACCCGCGACAACATAAGGCGGCAGGTCGCCACGCGCGATGATGTCCAGCCCCCAGACGATCGTCAGCAGGCCGACGATATAGCCCAGCAGCGGCAGCATGACCAGCCAGAACGTGTTATAGGTTTTGGTCAGCTGGCGGATGATGGTGGCCGCCGTGGTGAACAGGGCAAAGCAGATGGCCGCCAGCGAAACGAGTACATGCCCGGCCACGAAATGGTTGGCATCCGGCGGGCCGTCGAGTACGTACAGTCCGAGGCCGAGGCAGATCGCCCCCATTGCCAATGGAATCAAGCGGAACAAAACACTGATGGAGTAGTTCATTTTCGAACCCGGGAAGCCTGTTGCAATCCTTGCATCCTAGGTCAGAGGTTCGGCGCTGCTCCAATATCGGCGTGACAAGTGGCAGCCCAAGTCACTCGTGCGGACTGACGTCCAGGCCACCGAACGAAAACGCGTCGGAAATGTTGCAGACCGGCGCCAGTCCGGCTGCCTCGATCGTTGACAGCACCTCGGCACTCGAAGGCTTGCCATGCCAGTAAAACAGCCACATGGCGTTTTGGGCCTGCCAGAGGTACAGGGTGCGTGAATATTCGTACGTCTGCCCGTCGTGCTCGAGATGCAGTTTTTCCTGCTCGCGCCCCTGTTCTATCCACTGGCCGTTGAGCGGCCCGCCGATCAGCAAGGATTTCAGCATGTCTTTCTTCCGGAAGCCGGTTAATGCGAACGAGGCTACCTTGCCCTCCGGCAGGACAACAGCCCAATCAGGCTGCTGTTTGCCCGGACGCAAACAGCAGCCCGGAACGACACTGCCTCCCGCACCGGGAAATACCGGCAACGGGAGGCAGCTGGGTGGCAAGGCTTCCGCAACAGAAGCGCTGCGACAAAGGCTTACAGGCGGGTCACCAGGGTGTAGATGGCGCCCGCAGACACGATCAGCGAGACCAGCGCGATGATGCCGGGAGTGAAGTCGAGCTTGCCGACTTCGTGCTCAAAGCTTTTGTAGCCGGTCAGCATCGGGCCAACCAGATTCTGGCGCTTGACCAGCGCATAAAACACGATTGCGCTGAGGTGCAGGGCCACCGCGCCCAGGAGGACATTGACCAGTGCCTTGTGCCACAGGGTAATGGCCTCGGCCTGTTCCGTATCCACCAGGTGAACCAGCGGGCCGTCATAGGCATAGCTGTCGATATCGGCTGCAAACAGCCCGGTCAGCACCTGGGCAATCAGCAGGGCCAGCAGCAACATCACCATCATGCCGCCCATCGGATTGTGGCCGGGGATCTTCTCCTCTGGCAGCTGTCCACGGGCGTAGTCCAGCATGCTGGCCGGACCGCGCACGAACTGGACAAACCGGGCGGTCTGGCTGCCCAGCACACCCCATATCAGCCGGAACAGCAGCAAGGTCGCCATGCCATAGCCCAGCCAGATATGGTATTGCAGCATCTCGCCCCCCTGGGTACCCGAGTACCACAGTCCGGCAAACGTGAGCACCAGCGTCCAGTGAAACAGCCGGGTGGGCAAATCCCAGACAAAAACGCGCATTTTCATCGATGTGGTTCCTCTTGTTGTTGAATGTGATGGCACCGGCACATGACACGGCATCAAGGTCACGACAGGCGGGGCCTTGATCTCCATCCAACATAATATGGCAATAAGTTTAACTCGTTATGAATGGAATCATGTCACGGTCAAGACGACGGCCGTGACGGATGAACTTTTACGGCCTAGCATCAATCCAAGCAACAGATCCACCCACGGAAAGCGGCCCGGTCGTGTGCCGCGAATCCCTCGACCAGGAGATCACCATGTCCCGTAAACTGACTACTTCCCTGCTTCTGCTGACCCTGATGGGGTCACTTGCCGGGTGTGCAGGCATGAGCCGCAGCGAACGCAACACCGTGGCCGGTGCCGCCATCGGCGGGGTAGCCGGCTCGGTCCTGACCGACGGCAGCGCACTTGGCACGGTCGGCGGCGCCGCCATCGGCGGCCTGATCGGCAACAAGGTCAAGTAAGCTCAAACAGCGGTCGTGGCCATCCACTGGCCCACCGTCACGCGGTCAAGCCCGGCCAGATCCGGCAAGGTAGAGACCGACAGCCAGCCTGCCCCGGCAAACAGTGCCCGGCAGGCTTTTCCTTGGTCGTAGCCATGCTCGACCGCCAGCCAGCCGCCTGGCGTCACAAAGTGGCACGCCTGTGTTGCCAGAACCTGCAAGGCCTCCAGGCCGTCGGCAAAATCGGTCAGGGCACTGGCCGGCTCGAAGCGCAGGTCTCCCTGCTCCAGATGCGGATCACCGGCAGCGATATAGGGTGGATTGGAAACGATCAGCTCGAAACGCTCTTCGGCCGGCAATGCCGAAAACCAGTCGGACTCCAGCCAGCGGACCTGCGCTTGCAAGTGCTGTCCGTTACTGCGTGCAACCGCCAGGGCCGCAGCAGACACGTCCAGCGCCGTGACCCGGGCATCCGGGCGCTCGCACGCCACCGTCACGGCAATGGCGCCGCTGCCGGTTCCCAGGTCCAGCATGCGCCCGGCCGGCGGCAGGTGCGTCAGGGCAAATTCGACCAGATGTTCCGTTTCCGGACGGGGAATCAGCGTGTCCGGTGTCACCCGGAAATCACGTCCGAAAAATTCCCGCACACCCAGAAGATACGCCACCGGCTCGCCGGCCAGCCGGCGGGCTGCCAGCGCCAGAAAACGCTGCGCCGTTTCTTCCGGAACTTCCTGTTCGGGCCAGGTGATCTGCCGGGTACGCGACAGGCCGCTGGCCTGCTCCAGCAGCAGATGGGCATCGAGCCTGTCGAGCCCGCAACCGGCCAGCAGGCCGCCAATGGTATGAACCTTCATCGCATCAGGAATACGCTGGCCAGTCCCAGGAAAATGAAGAAGCCCCCCGAGTCCGTACAGGCCGTAATCAGCACACTGGACCCCAGGGCCGGATCACGGCCGAATTTCTGCATCAGGGTCGGAATCATCACCCCCATGGTGGCCGACAACATCAGGTTGAGGGTCATGGCAGCCGTCATCACCAGTCCCAGCGGCAGGCTGTCATACAACAGCCAAGCCACGACGCCAAGGATGCCGCCCCAGACCAGACCGTTGATGATGCTGACCCCGAGCTCCTTGCGCCACAGGCGCCAGGCCTGGGTCAGCTGCATCTGCCCCATGGCCAGTGCACGCACGATCATGGTGATGGTCTGGTTGCCTGAATTGCCGCCGATACCGGCCACGATCGGCATCAGGGCTGCCAGCGCCACCAGGTTCTGGATGGCACCTTCGAATGCGCCGATCACCCGGCTGGCGACAAAGGCCGTGCACAGGTTGATGGCCAGCCACGCCCAGCGGTTGCGCACTGAATCCCACACGCTGGCAAACAGGTCTTCTTCCTCTTTGAGACCGGCCATGCTCAACACTTCGCTTTCGGATTCTTCGCGAATGTAGTCGACCATGTCGTCCACGGTCAGGCGGCCGATCAGGGTGTGGTTGAGGTTGACCACCGGAGCAGATACCAGGTCATAGCGTTCGAATGCCTGGGCGGCATCGCCGACATCGTCCTCCGGCAGGAAGGTCACGACATCGCGCGCCATCACTTCGGCGACTTCGGTTTCCGGATCGGAAATCAGCAGCTTGTTGAGGGGCAGCACGCCTACGAGGGTTTCGGCCTCGTCCACCACGAAAATCTTGTCGGTGTGGTCCGGCAGCTCTTCAAAGCGGCGCAGGTAGCGCAATACCACTTCCAGCGACACATCGGCACGGATCTTGACCAGATCAAAATCCATCACGCTGCCGACCTGGTCCTCTTCGTAGGAGAGGACGCTTTCCAGCTGGGCACGCTCCTTGACATCGAGCCCGCCCATCACTTCGTACACCACCTGCGACGGCAGGTCCGGCGCCAGGTCGGCCAGTTCGTCCGTGTCCAGCTGTTCGGCCGCAGCCACCAGCTCTTCACGATCCATCGACTCGATCAGGGTTTCGCGGACGGCGTCGGAGACTTCCAGCAGGATTTCACCGTCGCGGTCGGCCTTGACGAGGTCCCAGACCAGTAAACGGTCGTTGAGCGGCAGTGCTTCAAGGATGTAGGCCACGTCGGCCGGGTGCAGCTGGTCGAGCTTTTTGGCCAGCTCGTTGCGGTGCTGCTTGTGGACCAGGTTTTCGACCAGTTCGTGGCGCGGCATGTTCTGCTTGTGCACGAGGTCTTCCACAAGGCGCATGCGGTTCAGCAGCTGCACCACTTGTGCCAGGCTGGCCTGGAGGTAGTCTTGTCTGGTATCAATCGTCATTGCGCGTCATCTCCCGTGCCCCGTGGGCGATGACGCCGGGAGCACGTTAGTGCGGGGATAGGATTCTCAAAAGCGGGAGGGATGGGGTACTGGGTAAGTCCATGGTCGTGTCGGACGGTTTCAGGCGCCCGGCAATTACACCGAAGGCGCGGATTGTAACGCTCAAGGGGCCGTGCTGACCAGCCAGCACGGCCCCTTGAGTCATGAAGTTTTGATGAATGCCGGCATTTCCGGAAAAAGCGGCATCAGGACCGGTTAACGGAAATCAAATGCCTCGTGGTGAAAACTGTCAGCCGCAAATCCCTTTTGCATAAGACCGGTTTTCAAGGCATCCCCCAGCCGGGCCGGGCCACAGAACCACACGCGCGGCCGGACCTGGTCCCGCTCGGAAAACACCGGATGTTGCACCCCCAGCCGCTCACCTTCCCTGGAAGCAAACACATGCAGCCGGACCCCGACACGCTCGGCATTGCGTTGCAGCTCGTCCAGCGCCACGGCATCACGCCGGTTCGGCACACAGTAGCAAAAATCCACATCGGTCCGCTTTTCGCCACGCGCCGCCAGCGCATCCAGCCATGCCATGAACGGCGTCACTCCCACACCCCCTGCTACCCAGACCTGACGGTGACCATCAGCCTCCGGCAGATGGAAGGCACCGTACGGACCTTCGACACGTACTTTCTGCCCGACCTGGACCTTCTGGGCCAGCTTGCGGGTGTAATCACCCAGCGCCTTGATCACGAAGCGGATTTCGCCATCGCCATGATCGGCCGAAGCAATGGTGAAGGGGTGGGCTCCTTCGCCGGCGTCCAGCGTAAGGAAAGCAAACTGTCCTGCGGCATGTCCGGCCCAGTCATGATCCAGGCGACAGGTCAGCTGCAAGGTATCCGGAGCCGGACGGTCAATGGCACTGATCACGCCTGCACTCTGCCGTTGGCGGCCGATCCGGCCGGTCAGTGACCAGACTGCCGCAACGGCACCAGCCACCACGATCACCAGCATCAGCCCCCCCACCGGGGTCAACCAGTGATTGCGTGGCAACAGCACCAGACCGTGGAATACACCCATGGCAAGAATCACGGCCATGGCCTTGTGCACCAGCCGCCACGGCTTGTACGGCGCCTTCCACAAGGCAAGCGGTACCAGCGCCAGCATGGCCCAGGCAGCCCATTCGCCAAAATCCTTGGCCGGCCCCTTGAGGGTGCTGAGCAGGTCGGTGGCTTGAGGACCTTTCGGCCCCTTCACGCGTGGCGCCAGCCAGCCCCAGTCGATCAGCGTGCCCGGAGAAAGTTCGGTGAGCCAGTGTACGGCCAGCATGACACCGGCCGTGATGCCGAGGTATTTGTGCAGACGGTAAGTCCGGTCAAGCCCGCCCAGCTGCTGTTCCAGCCATGGCGTACGCAAAGCCAGCACACCGGCCGTCGCCATGGCTGCCAGCATGATGACGCCGCTCAGCAGCACGACCTCTTTCCGCCAGGCCCAGAAATCGTTCGGCCAGCTCACGACCATGGCCCGGCTGACCACATAGGCCAGCACGATGACAGCTCCGCCCCAGATTAACGGGTGATTTTTGATTTTCATGTTATGCCCCTGATTCATGCTCAATTGAACAACTTCATTGACTAATCTAAGCGGCAACTATGAAAGCATTGTGGAGTGAATCTGAAATGAAGATGGATTACCCGCCAGGCAGACCAGCCCCTGATCAGCCAGGGTTCCGGTCAAAACGGCATCATGCGTATCGCTGGCTTCGGACGGTACTCCGGAAGCTTGTCGCCATGGCTGTCTTGCCGGATCACTGCCGCAGCCTTCCGGATTGGCCCTTTTCCTGTCCGGCTCAGGAAACCTGACCTGACCGGCCCTTTGTCCGGTGTTCTGCATGGATCCTGGCTGATCCGGAGCCCGCGACACGCGCAGCGAATTGCAACAGACGCGGCCCATTTCCACCGGATGCCGGACGAAAATGCGCATGACTAGCAGACGCCCAAAAACAAAAAAAGAAGCTGAAAGGATTTCAGCTTCTTTTTCGTCTGCGGCGGGCTGCGCTCAGGCAGGCCACCGGATCAGCAAGCAACCATGACGGTCACTTGCCCGATGCGGCTCAGGCCTTTTTCGGCGGGGTGCCTTCGGCGTGGGAAACCACGGCGTCGATCTGGACCAGGGCGCCCTTCGGCAGGTTGGCCACACCAACGGTACGGCGTGCCGGCACATAGCCCGGGAAGAACGTAGCGTAAGCTTCGTCCACGGCAGCCATGTCGTCGATGTTCTTCACGAACACGTTGACCTTGACCACGTCATCCATCTTGTGGCCGATGCTTTCCACGATGGCCTTGATGTGGCTCAGGCACTGGGCGGCCTGTTCCTTCACGCCACCGGCAACCAGTTCACCGGTTTTGGCATCCACCGGCAGCTGGGCCGAGATGTGGTTGTAGTGCGAGAAAGCCACGGTCTGGGTGGACAGTGCGCACTTCGGAGCCTTGTCGGTGTTGTTCGGCTTGATGACGATGCCGTGACGGTCTTCAACGGCTTGCGGAGGAGTACCGTCGCCATGCGAAACCACGGCTTCGATCTGCACCAGGGCGTTCATCGGCAGGCCGGCAACTTCCACGGCGGTACGTGCCGGGACATAAGCCACGGTACGGGCGATGGCCGAATCCGGGAAGAAGGTCGTATAGACTTCGTTGACGGCTTCGAGGTCCGACAGGTTCATCAGGAAGATGTTGATCTTGACGATGTCGTCAAACGGAACATCAATGCCTTCCAGGACATTCTTGATGTTGCGCAGGCACTGGGCAGCCTGTTCTTTCACGCCACCGGCAACCAGTTTGCCGGTCTTCGGATCGATCGGCAGCTGGGCGGAAATGTTGTTGTAGTGCGAGAAGGCCACGGTCTGGGTGGACAGCGGGCTTTGCGGTGCAGCAGCGGTGTTTCTTGCGATCTTGATCAGGTCGCCGGCTTGCGGTGCGTTGGGGATGGTGCCTTCGCCGTTCGACAGCAGGGCTTCGACCTGGACCAGGGCATTCATCGGCAGGGCAGCCACGGCAACCGTGGTCAGGGCCGGCACGTATCCGGTGGTGAAGAACGTCTTGTAGACTGCGCTGACAGCGTCAAGATCGGCAATGTTCTTGACAAAAATGGTGATGCGGACAACATCGTCCATGACGTGGTTGATGCTTTCAACCACGGCCTTGATGTTCTTGAAGCACTGCTCGGCCTGCTCTTTCACGCCACCAGCCACCAGCTTGCCGGATGCCGGATCAACCGGCAGTTGGGCCGAAAGATTGTTGTAATGCGAAAAAGCCACGGTTTGCGAATACGGGCCGATTGCTTTAGGGGCGTTTTGCGTATTGCGTGCCAGAACTGCGTTATAGCCACTCATAGTAATACTCACCTTTTTTGCTGGAATTCGAGGGTTGCGCGACAAAAGGCCATTGAATTTCATTCAGCTGCGATTGTCGCGATTCTATCCGGGCAACAGATATTGAATCTGTGCAAGTGCAGGCATTGCAAATGCCGGGAAGTGATTCTGAACCTACAAGAGAGAGGCAATATAGTTACGGGGTGCATGCAAGTCAATATAAAGAATCGCCATGGATTTACAAGGAGTCGCCATTGTTACTCGCAATGTATATCAATATGATGGGCATGTATTTTATGTATAAAAATCGCATATACATTGCAAAAAACATCCACAAAAATACGGCCATGAACCAGAAATCGTATGTAATACATGAATGGCCGGATATTTTAATTTTTACGTCATAAATACCGGAGCAGAAAAACCTGCCAATTGATGTTATTGATCGTTACCTTCGATACGATTTATTTAAAAACATAAAATCCACCGGTCAGCAGACATAACCATACAAACACTTTAAATCCTTTGGCATTTATTCGTGCTGGCGTATGGTGTTTCCCGGAATACCCGGCCGGATTACCTGCGGCCTGCCATGCAGTTTTGATACTGGCGCGCAGCTCCCTGCCGATACCGGTTCCTGCCTGGCTGCCAAAACCGGCTGCACCCCATCAAGATCAATATTGCTTTCCTTGATTCCCTGCCTGGTCATCAGGACTATCCAGTACCGGCCATGTGTCGCACAGGCCAGACATCCTTTGAGCCCTTGCTGCCGCAACATCGGCCGCTTCCTCGCGTCACAACGCCCTGCTTCGGACCATAGCAAACGCTCCGTACAACCAGGCTTGGGCCAAAGCGGGCTACCCAGACCTTTACCAGTGCCACTGCCAGCCCGCCTCGGCCCGCCACAGTTGTTGTCCGGGTGCGTACGAGCCGCCAGCCTGCACATACAGGCTGCCCTGACGGAAATCATGCTGGTAGCCAAGTTGCCCCTGCCAGCTGTTACGCGGGCCGGCTGCCGGCAGATAGACAGCCGGTGCCGTCAACTCCAGCGCGGGCCGGCTGCCGAACTCATGAGTGGCACCAATCCGCAGCCATATCTGGCTTTGAGGAGTCAGGTTCCGTTCCAGCCGGACGGCTGCCGCACCGTAGGCATGGCCGGTATCGACATACCGGCCGGTAATGCTGTCGTCCACCAGGCTCCAGTTGAAGTTGACATACCCGCCGCTCAACTGGGGACTGACCACCCAGCCCGGTGCCAGTTGCCAGCGCTGCCCCACGGCCAGGTGCACGCCTGCCACGGTGGCATACAAGGCATTGAAATAGTGGTCTTCGGTTGAAATCCGGGCACGTTCCCGCCCGGCCAGCAGCACGCCCCGGACAAAACGCCCGGCCTCGTCTTCCAGCTGGCCGTATGCACCGAGCTGCAGGCTGTCGAGATGAATGTACGAGCGCGCCATCGACGGAGTCACCAGCCCCTGCCCGTTGGCCTCCAGCCAGCCGCGATTCCAGGCCAGCATGCCACCGGCCCGCCAGCGAAGGCCCTGCCCCAGCTCGCCACTGCGCCCGATTCCTCCGGTGAGTGAAGCTGCTTCACCGTCAAAGGAGAAACCGTAGCGGGCATCCTGCTGCCAGTGAAAGCCGTCCACCTTCAGCCAGACGTCCCGCTCCGGCGAGGGGGCATGATCCAGCCGCTGCCCCAGAGAGGCCAGATTACCCTGCCAGATCAGGCCGGACAGGGCCGGCAAGGTGCCGTATGCCGGAATTTCCGGCAACAGGCGGTCGGGCACCGCGCTGGGTGCCGGTTTTGCCGGCGATTGCAGATACCAGTCATTGCCCTGCCGGACGATCTCCCAGACATACGGACTGCCGCGCAGGCGCAGGTCACCCGGTGTGGCCCGCCCCAGCGGATTGGCCGCCACAAAACTGCCGGTACTGCCGGCGCCGGTCCGGGCAAACAGGATGGACTCCCCCAGCTGTCCGCGCGACCCGTCATTGGCCAGCGACAGCCCGGTCGTACCCGACAGGCTGCCCTGCACGACCAGCGTGTCGGCCAGCCCGCTTTGCGCCGATACATCACCCTGCAACACGCCGTTGGCACCGTGATACTGGCCCGCCACCTGCAAGGAACCAAAAGCCGGTCCGGCACCCTGCATGGTGACCGTACCGGCATTGACCAGATTGCCTGCCACTTCGCTGCCGGCCGGTGCAATCAGCGTACCCGACACGGTCATGGTGCCGGCAGGACCGGCAAAGCCGAGCCGCCCGGCCAGCGTCAGCTCGCCCCCGCCTTGCACCAGTATCTGCCCCCAGTTCTGCCAGTCCTGCGCTCCGCTGGCCAGCGAGCCGCCATTGAGTGACGCCGTACCGGCCAGCAGCCGGGCGCCTTGCAGGACCACCAGCTCATTGTTGCCCGTACTGTCGCGCACCGTCAGCCCCGGCAACGCAACATTGCCCAGCCCCAGCCGGTTGCCGCTGCCGGTAACAGCCAGATTGCCGGCCAGCGTACCACCCTGCAGGTTGAGCACGTTGTCGCTGCCGGCCAGGGTCACGGTACCGGACAGCGTTCCGGCGGCCAGCGTGACCTGATCGCCGGAGCCAATGATGTCCAGCCCGTTGATCACCCCGCCGTTGTTGAGTACCCGGCCGCCGTCCACGGTCACGTCTTGCGCCAGCCCGCCGGCAGAAATGGTCTGGCGCCCGCCGGACAACACGGTGGTATTGCGCGTTTCGCCCCCGGACAGGACAAACTGGCTGCCCTGCGTGATCTGGTTGTCCACGGCCAGGCCACCCGCCGACACGGTCTGGCTGCCGCCATTCAGCACGTTGTGGCTGGCAATACCGCCAGACTGCACAAACTGCCGGCCGCCCTGGATCGTGGTCGACGTCGCCTGCCCTTCCACCACCTGGTCAGCGCCGCCTGCCACCGTCGTGCTGGACACCATTCCACCGCCGAGCACGGTCTGCAAACCGCGGCTGACAGTCGTGTTGCTGGCCACCCCGCCACTGGAAACCAGCTGGGTACCGCCCGTCACCGAGGTAAATTCGGCCACACCACCGGAAAGGATGAACTGCCGCCCGCCGGTCTGGATATCGGTTGTACGGGCAAAGCCGGCTACCGACTGGTCAGCCCCGGCGCCGAGGGTGGTCGAGCCGGTCGAACCTCCGGCCAGCACGTCCTGGCTGCCCAGGGTAATCAGGGTATTGCCGGCCGTACCGCCAGATGACACGGTTTGCCGTCCGCCATTGATCACGGTCGTACCGAAAACAATGCCCCCGGAGCCCACCGTCTGCTCGCCACCATTGACCAGGGTGGAATCGGCATCGCCCAGCACCTGCTGCTGTCCGCCTGCATTGATGATGCTTTGGCGGGTCCGCGCGCCAGACAGGACCGACTGGACGCCTCCGCTGTTGACGGTAGCCGATACCGCCAGCCCGCCGGGATACAGCAACTGGATCGAATCGGCATTCACCTGCGCCGAGTAGCTCTCGCCCGACAGGTCTTCCCGTCCGCCATCCACCACGCTGTTGTAGGTGCGTGCACCCACGGCAGTATCCAGCACGCCGCCGACAATGTGCAGGCCGGAGCCGACGCCGCCTGACTCCACCCGTACCCGTCCTTGCTGCACTTCGCTGCCACTGGCCAACCCGCCAGACGACACCACTTGCAGCCCGGTCGACAGGACGGTGACGTCGCGTGCCTGCCCGCCGTTGAAAATGGTCTGGGTACCGCCAACCTGACCGCCAGTCGCCGTGCCGCCGGCCAGTACGCTCTGCGCACTGCCCGCCGGAACAGTCTGGCCACTGACGGCCGAGGTAACCGGAGTCGTGAAATCTGCCACTGCCGGCATTGCCGGCAACAGGGGTACCACGCCTCCCAGAAGTCGCAGCCACCACGCTGGGCGGCAGCATGGACGCAGCGGACGCACGGCAACCGGTTTCATGCCAACCTCCGGACCTGTGGCCGGATCGTGGCCTCAACGGGAATGCGGTTCAGGGCATCAATCACCTGCTCCGGCTGGATCAGTCGCGAACACTCGAACTGCCGCGGGGTATCCCGGTGGCGCGGACACCAGAAAAAATCCGAATGGTCGAATGTCAGGCGCCCATCGTTCCAGCAGCTGTTGCAGGTGTGATGGTTGAAGATGCGGAACGGTGTCCGGAATTCGTTCTGTGGATGCGTAAAGCCGCTGATCATCACGACCGGAGTGCCCATCGTCCAGGCGAGCCAGGCCAGCCCGCTGGAAAGCCCGACAAAACAGGCGGCATGCCGCAGATAGCGGGCCCGCTCAGGCAGCGGGCGGTCTCCGGTGAGGTCTTCGCAGCCATGCGGCAGGGTGGTCCACGTCAGGCCGGCGCCATGACAGGCCTTCTGGTCGATGCACACCACCCGTAGCCCTTGATTGCGCAAATGCCGGACTACCTCCAGCCAACCGGTGGGATGGTTCCAGTACTTGCATTGCGTGGTGCTTTGTACCGCGATACAGGCATAGGGTTCGGCAATCGGACGGCTGTCATCCGGCAGCCTGATCCGCGCCGGCTCTTCCTGGTCGTCCACACCCAGGATATGCGCTGCCGTACGGTGCAGGCCCACCAGCCGGAAATCGGCCGGCTGGTAGCAGCCTTCGTCGTCGCCAAAAAACAGGCCGAGATAGTAGCTGGCATAAAAAACCGAGGTATCCAGTTCGTCCGGCGGCACAAAGCGGATGTCCGGGTAACTGTCTGCCAGCAGGCCGATCAGTCCGGGAGCCATCGAGCAGGTCAGCCGGCAACCGTGCTGGCCGGCAAAACGCGCGGCATAAGGAAACCAGCCCAGCACGTCTCCGAGCGTACCGACCGGAAACTGCACCAGTACGTCCTGTCCGGCCAGATCGAGCCGGTGCGTGAATACCAGCTGTCCGGCCTGCCACACCTCGATCCGGAACGGTACGAAATAGCGCTTGCTGCTGGTGACCCAGCCTTCGGCCAGCCGGGTGTCAAACAGGGTGTTGTGGGTCCGGGCGTCGGACAGGCGCACCTGCCAGTCTCCGGGAGGCAGATGCACCCGGGCGCCGTGGTTGAAATCAAAACGGATACCGTGCGGGGCTTCCCGCACGGGAATGGAGGCAGGCGCAACAAAAGCAGAGGGGTCGGACATGACGATTTGCCGGCAGACGCATTTTCGGTATGACTGATTCCCGTGTTAGCCCAGCCGCGTGACCGTTGCCAGCCGGGCCCCCCCTGTGGCATGCACCATATGGATGCATGGGCGCAGCACCAGCGGCTCACGTATCATCCCGGCATTGCCATCGCCCGCCTTGTCAGCCATGTTGCATTCCGCCCTTCCCGTCCTGCTTTTGATGACCATGACATGGACCACCCATGCGGCACCGATCTACAAGCATATCGACACTGACGGACAGGTCACCTATACCAACACGCCGGCCAATGACCGCCAGATCATCCGGCTGGCACCCGCAGCGCCCAGGGCGCGGACACCGGTCACACCCAGGGGCGACGGCACGGCAGCAGCATCCCGCCCGGTCAGCCAGCAACAGACGCTGTCGACACGGGACCAGCAGCGCCGGCGCATCCTCAATGAAGAATTCGCCAATGAAAGCCGGGCACTGGACAACGCCCGCCAGCAGTTGCAACAGGCACGCCAGCGTACCGGACTGCCTGCGGCCGAACTGCGGGAGCTGGAAGCACAAGTCACCGAACGGGAGAAAAACCTGCATGCGCTGCGCCAGGAACTTGGCAGTTAAAGTCAAAGGTGGCAAACATCTTGCTTGCCGTCATGGCCACCTGAACCCTGTTTCCGACCCCATGTCCGATCCCGCTCTTGCCGGTCTTGCCCTGCTTGATACTGCCCTGCTGGCGGTGGACCGGCAGGGAGCCATACGCTATGCCAATCCGGCAGCGGAAAACCTGCTGGCACTCGGCAGCCGCGAGCTGGTGCGCCATACGCTGCCGAGCCTGTTCAGCCGGGCCGAAGCCCTGATGCGCGGACTGGATGCAGCCCTCGGCCAGGATGTCAGTTTTGCCGAACACGACCTGTCCCTGGACACCGTCAACCAGCAGCACCTGCATGTGTACTGCGCCATTACGCCGATTGACGTTGCCGGCTGTGCCGCCCTGCTGGAACTGCGGCCGATCGACCAGCAGGTCCGCATTGCCAACGAAGAGCGCCTGCTGATCCAGCAGCAGGCCAACCGCGAGCTGATCCGCAACCTTGCCCACGAGATCAAGAATCCGCTGGGCGGCATCCGTGGTGCAGCCCAGTTGCTGGCCCTGGAACTGGACGACCGGCCGGAACTGGCCGAATACCTTGAAGTCATCAAGCATGAAGCCCTGCGGCTGCAACACCTGGTTGACCGCCTGCTGGCTCCCAACCAGCGTCATGTCCAGAGCAACGTCAACATCCACGAGATCCTCGAGCGGGTCCGCAGCGTGCTGCAGGCCGAATACCCCGAGGGACTTGTCATCCGCCGGGATTACGACATCAGCCTGCCGCTGCTGACGGCCGACCGCGAGCAACTGATCCAGGTCGTGCTCAACATTGCCCGCAATGCCGTACAGGCCATGCACGGCCTGGGCGAAATCACCCTGAAAACCCGCGTGGCACGCCAGGTCACCCTGGCCCGTCGCCGCCATGCACTGGCGCTGGAACTGCAAATCATCGACACCGGCCCCGGCATTCCGCCGGACATCCGCGACCATGTGTTCTATCCGCTGGTCACCGGCCGCGCCGAAGGCACCGGACTGGGACTGACGCTGGCCCAGACATTCGTTCACCAACACCAAGGCAGCATTGATTTTGATTCCCGACCGGGCCGGACCTGCTTTACCGTCCGCCTGCCGCTGGAGCCCCTTGCGGAGAAAACCCCATGAACCATGCCCCCGTCTGGATCATCGACGACGACAAATCGATCCGCTGGGTACTGGAAAAAGCCCTGTCGCGCGCCGGCATCGGATTCGAGAGCTTTGTCAGCGCAGACGACGCCCTGAACGCCATGTATGACGTGACGCCGCAGGTGGTGATCAGCGACATCCGCATGCCGGGCACCGACGGGCTCAAGTTCCTCGCCCGCATCAAAAGCCAGCATCCGGGGCTGCCGGTCATCGTCATGACGGCCCATTCGGACCTCGACAGCGCCGTATCGGCTTTTCAGGGCGGTGCCTTTGAATATTTGCCCAAGCCCTTTGACATCGACCAGGCCGTCACGCTGGTGCGTCGCGCCCTCGAAGAAGCCAACCGCGGCAACCTGCCCCCCGATGCGCCCGAGCCCCTGCCGGTATTGCTGGGGCAGGCTCCGGCCATGCAGGATGTCTTTCGCGCCATCGGCCGCCTGAGCCAGTCAAGCGTCACGGTCCTGATCACCGGTGAATCGGGCTCGGGCAAAGAGCTGGTTGCCCAGGCCCTGCACCGTCATTCGTCCCGCGCGGCCAAACCCTTTATCGCCATCAATACCGCCGCCATTCCGCGCGACCTGCTGGAAAGCGAGCTGTTCGGCCACGAGCGCGGATCTTTTACCGGCGCCCAGGCCCAGCGTCGCGGCCGGTTTGAAGAGGCCGAGGGCGGCACGCTGTTCCTGGACGAAATCGGTGACATGCCGACCGAGTTGCAGACCCGCCTGCTGCGGGTCTTGTCCGACGGACAGTTTTACCGCGTGGGTGGCCATGCTCCGATCAAGGCCAACGTGCGCGTGATTGCGGCCACCCACCAGAACCTGGAAGAACGGGTGCGCCAGGGACTGTTCCGTGAAGACCTGTTCCACCGCCTGAACGTGATCCGCCTGCGCCTGCCCCCCCTGCGCGAGCGACGCGAAGACATTCCGCTGCTGATGCGGCATTTCCTCGCCAAAAGCGCGGCCAGCCTGGGCGTCGAAGCCAAACGCCTGTCCGAGGCTGCCATGGGCGGACTGGTGGCCTACGGTTTTCCCGGCAATGTACGCGAACTGGAAAACCTCTGTCACTGGCTGACGGTCATGGCGCCCGGCCAGACCGTCGAGCCAGTGGACTTGCCGCCGGAGCTGCACGGGCGCAACACCGCAGTCACCCCTATCCCTCCTGCCGAATCCGGGGTCGTTCCCCAAGGGACGGTCGCCCCGTCCATGGCCAGCGGAACCGGCAGCTGGACCCGCCAGCTGGCCGAAGTGGCTGCTCAGCGGCTCAGGCAGGGCGAAACCGGCATCATTGACGACCTGACACGGGAATTCGAAACCACACTGATCCGGACGGCGCTGGCGCACACCGGGGGACGCCGGGTGGAAGCCGCACATCTTCTGGGACTCGGCCGCAATACCCTTACCCGCAAGGTGCAGGAGCTGGGCATGGACCACGTTACCGAGCAGGAATAGATCCGGCCGTCAGGCCGGCAGCCAGCCGCACTCGGCAAACGAAGTGCAGCCCTGCCGGCTGATGACCAAATGGTCCAGCAGGCGCACATCCACCAGCGCCAGTGCCCGGCCCAGTGCTTCGGTCAGCTCCCGGTCTGCCAGACTGGGACCGCTGTCGCCAGACGGATGATTGTGCGCCAGGATCACCGCTACGGCATGCTGGCGCAGCGCGGCCTTGACGACTTCACGCGGATAGACACGGGACTCGGTCAGCGTACCGTGCGCCACTTCTTCTACTGCCAGCAAGCGGTTCCGGGCATCCAGACACAGCAACAGCACGACCTCCTGCACGCGCATGCCGTATGCCAGCCGCAGGTAGTCATGTACGGCCTGCGGGCTGGTCAGGGCATCGGCTACCGGCAGTTTTTCGGCGAGCAGCCGGCGTGCCAGTTCGGCCACCACAGCCAGCTCGCAAGCCTTGGCCGGCCCCAGCCCCGGACTGGACACCAGCTCGGTCACCGGACGCGACAGCAGCCGGCCCAGCGACCCGGCCTCCAGCAGCAATTGCCGGGCCACATCCAGTACCGTCTTGCCGGCCATGCCGGTACGCAACAGGATGGCCAGCAGCTCGGCATCCGACAGTGCCTCAGGACCGCGCGCCAGCAGTTTTTCGCGTGGCCGCTCGGAGGCCGGCCAGTCGGTGATTTTCATGAATGGATCCGCAGTCAATGGTGGCCGACAGATTAATTCATTTGTCATTAATCTGAAAAACGGCCGGCGTAGCGGGTCGCCGGATGTACCGGCAGGCTGCTACACTCGCGACCGAAAATGCAACAGGACCTTTTGATCTCATGCAGCGACACTTTCTTGTTGGCGTCACGGGCGGCGTAGCCGCTTACAAAACCTGCGAACTGGTGCGCCTGCTGGTCAAGGCAGGTCATACCGTCGACGTGGTCATGACCGAAGCGGCCACCCGCTTTGTCGGTCCGACCACCTTTCAGGCTCTCTCCGGGCGGCCGGTTTTCCTCAGCCAGTGGGATGAGCGCCCCAGTAATGCCATGGCCCATATCGAGCTGACACGCCGGGCAGATGCGTTCCTGATTGCCCCGGCCACGGCAGACATGCTGGCCAAACTGGCCCACGGCCTGTGTGACGATCTGGTCAGTACACTGGCTGCCGCCCGTACCTGCCCGCTGATCGTGGCGCCGGCCATGAACAAGCAGATGTGGGACAACCCGCCCAACCAGCGGAACGTGACCCGCTTGCAGGCTGACGGCGTTACCGTGTTCGGCCCCGGCAGTGGCGCCCAGGCCTGTGGCGAAACCGGGGATGGCCGGATGCTGGAGCCGGAAGACCTGTTCGACCTGTTGCAGGGATTTTTTGCCAGCAAGCTGCTGGCCGGACGCCGGGTGCTTTTGACTGCCGGACCCACCTTCGAAGCCATTGATCCGGTCCGGGGGCTGACCAACATCTCCAGCGGCAAAATGGGTTACGCACTGGCTCGTGCCTGCCGGGATGCCGGAGCCGAGGTGACGCTGGTCAGCGGCCCGACAGCCCTGCGCACGCCGTATGGCATGCAATGCCTCAATGTCCGGTCAGCCCGCGACATGCTGGCCGCAGTCGAAGCGCATGTCGCCATGGCGGACGTGTTCATCAGCGTGGCGGCCGTTGCCGACTATCGCCCTCAAGTGACCAGCGAACACAAGCTGAAAAAAACCGAAGGCGGACTGCCCTCGATTGCACTGACCGAAAACCCCGACATCCTTGCCACGGTGGCTGCCCGCTCCGATGCGCCGTTCTGCGTCGGCTTTGCCGCAGAAAGCCGTGATGTACTGGGCTATGCCGACGAAAAACGCCGCCGCAAGAACGTGCCGCTGCTGGTTGCCAACCTGGCACAAAGTGCCATGGGAGCAGACGACAACGAAGTCGTGCTGCTGGATGACAGCGGCCAGCATCCCCTTCCTCGCATGGGCAAACCCGATGTTGCCCGTGCCATTGTCTCCCATCTGGCCCGTCTGCTCTGATCCTGAGCAACTGGCCGTCTTTTTGATTCCGGACCGTCCTGCATGCCTACTGTTGACCTGAAAATCCTTGATGCCCGTCTTGCCGACCAGCAACCTGCTTACGCCACCCCCGGCTCTGCCGGGCTCGACCTGCGCGCAGCCATCGATGCCGAAACCGAAATCCGGCCAGGAGAAACCCGACTGATCCCGACCGGGATTGCACTCCACCTGGAAGATCCGAGATACGCGGCCATGATCCTTCCGCGCTCAGGACTCGGCCACAAGCACGGCATCGTACTGGGCAATCTCGTGGGCCTGATCGACTCGGACTACCAGGGACAGGTTTTTGTCTCGGTATGGAACCGTGGCCACGAAACCTTCCGCCTTGCTCCGCTGGACCGCATTGCACAGATGGTGATCGTACCGGTCGTGCAGGTGGATTTCCGCGTGGTGGATGACTTCACTTCCAGCAGCCGCGGCAGTGGCGGCTTCGGTTCTACCGGCCGCCAGTAAGCCACCCGGCTTTACCCACATGCCAAAGCCGACGCCGCCATTTGACTGGCGGCGTCGGCTTTGGTGCTTTCTGGCAGTTATTCGCCCAGATAGGCAGCCCGTACGGCGTCACTGGCCAGCAGCTCGTCTGCCGGACCGGACATGGTGATGCGGCCCGACTCCATCACATAGCCCCGGTCGGAATGCTCCAGCGCCAGTTTGGCGTTTTGCTCGACCAGCAGGATGGTGACTCCCTGCTCGGAAATCATGCGGATGATTTCAAAGATTTTCTGCACCACGATCGGCGCCAGACCCATCGAGGGTTCGTCCAGCAACAGCAGTTTGGGCTTGGCCAGCATGGCGCGGCCGATGGCCAGCATCTGCTGCTCGCCACCGGACAAGGTGCCGGCCAGTTGCTTGTAGCGTTCTTTCAGCCGCGGGAACAACTGGTAGACGTTATCCATTTCCGCTTGCAGGGTCGGCTCCTTGGAGCGGTAATACGCCCCCATCAGCAGGTTTTCCTCGACCGTCAGCCGGGAAAACACGCCGCGCCCTTCCGGCACCAGCGACAGGCCCCGTTTGACGAATTCGTACACCGGCACTTTGGCGATGTCGTGACCATCGTAATGGATCGATCCGCTGCGCGGCTTGACCATGCCGACCAGCGTTTTCAGCGTCGTGGTCTTGCCGGCGCCGTTGGCGCCGATCAGCGTCACCAGTTCGCCCCGGTCGATGTGAAAATCGATGCCCTTGACTGCCTGAATGCCGCCGTAGGCCACTTCCAGATTCTTGACTTCCAAGAGACTCATGCGTGGGCCGCTCCCAGATACGCTTCGATAACGCGCGGGTTGCTCTTCACCTCGGCCGGCAGGCCTTCGGCAATTTTCTTGCCATAATCCAGCACCGCAATGCGGTCACAGAGCGTCATCATCAATTTGACGTCATGCTCGATCAACAACAGTGTCACACCCTGATTACGGATTTTTTCCATCAGGAACTGCAACGCCTCGGTCTCTTTCGGGTTCATCCCTGCTGCCGGCTCGTCCAGCGCCAGGAGCGTCGGATCAGTGGCCAGCGCCCGGGCAATTTCCAGCCGGCGCTGGTGACCGTAACTGAGGTTCTTGGCCCGCTCGCTGGCGACATTGCGGATGCCGACGAAGTCCAGAAGCTCGATCGAGCGCTGGCGAATGGCCTTTTCTTCGGCCATGGTCCGACGGTCGCGCAGGATGGCGCCCAAGGCACCGGCCTTCGTCCGGACATGCCGGCCGACCATGACGTTTTCCAGTGCCGTCATCTCGCCAAACAGACGGATGTTCTGGAACGTACGGGCAATACCGGCCTCCACCACCACGTGCGGTTTCTTGCGAAAGAGATCCCGGCCGTTGAAGGTGAATGAGCCCTCGTCCGGCTGGTACAGGCCGGTCAGTACGTTGAACAGCGTGGTCTTGCCGGCACCGTTCGGGCCGATCAGACCGTAAATCTCGCCTTTGTTGATCGTGAGGCCCACTTCATTCAGGGCCACGAGGCCGCCAAAGCGTTTGGTGATGCCTTCGATTTTGAGCAGCGTTTCCGCCATGGCTTACCCCTTGAGTCCATCAGCGGCCTGCGAATCCACCGCAGGCACTTCATCATCGATCGCGTCGTGGAATTCTGCCTTGCGCCGCTTGTTCGGCCACAGGCCTTCCGGACGCAACAGCATGACGAGGATCAGGGCAAGACCGAACAGCAGCATGCGGGCGTTTTCAGGGTCGATCAGCATCTTGCCGAACGCCATCATCTGCACCGGGCCGATGACGTCACGCAGGATTTCCGGCGTCACGGTCAGCAACACGGCCCCAAGGATCACCCCCGGGATATGCCCCATCCCGCCCAGCACTACCATGGACAGCACCATGATCGACTCGAGCAGGCCGAACGATTCGGGCGACACGAAACCCTGGAAGCTCGAGAACAGTCCGCCGGCCACACCGCCGAACGTGGCCCCGAGGGCAAACGCCAGCAGCTTGATGTTGCGGATGTTGAGCCCCATGGCGCTGGCTGCGATGTCGTCTTCACGCAGGGCCACCCAGGCACGACCAATACGGGAATGCTGCAGGCGCGAGCACACCACGACAGTCAGGATGGTCAGGATCAGGAACAGGTAGTAATAGAGGTAAACGCTATTGACTGTCACGCCCATGACAGTGAGCGACTTGCCCAACGACACGCCAGCCACTTCGACCGGGCGGATCATGTTGATCCCCTGAGGCCCGTTGGTGATGTTGACCGGAGCGTTCAGGTTGTTGAGGAAGATCCGGATGATTTCACCAAAGCCCAGCGTCACGATGGCGAGATAGTCGCCCCGCAGCTTGAGCACCGGTGTCCCCAGCATGATGCCGAAAACGGCAGCCAGGAATGCGCCGACCGGCAGGATCATCCACCACGCCCAGAAAATGTCGAAGTGCGGGGAGTTGAGCAGCGCATAGGTGTAGGCACCCACGGCATAAAAAGCGATGTAGCCCAGGTCAAGCAGGCCGGCAAAGCCCACCACGATGTTGAGGCCCAGCGCCAGCATGATGTAGAGCAGCGCGAAATCGAGCGTGCGCACCCAAGAGTTGCCCAGCGTCTTGCCGACCAGGAACGGCAGGACCGCCAGCAGGATGCCGCAGAGGATGAACAGCGCGATCTGCGCCTTGCGGGAAAGAGTCATCATGAAAGGGTCTCCGGAATCAGGCGCGCTCGGCGACACGCTCGCCCATCAGGCCGGACGGGCGGAACACCAGAACCAGGATGAGCACGGCAAAGGCAAAGATGTCCTGATAGTGCGATCCGAGGAAGCCACCGGTCAGGCTGCCGATATAGCCCGCACCCAGTGATTCGATCACGCCGAGCAGGATGCCGCCGACCACTGCACCACCGAGGTTGCCGATACCGCCGAGTACGGCAGCGGTAAAGGCTTTGAGGCCGATGATGAAGCCCATGTGCGAGTGCGCCTGGTCATAGTTGGCAGCCACCATCACGCCGGCAATCGCGCCCAGCCCGGCACCGATCACGAAGGTGGCGGAAATGACCGAGTTGACGTTGACACCCATCAGTCCGGCCACGGCCGGATTCTGGCTGGTCGCACGCATGGCGCGGCCAAGCTTGGTTTTTTCGGTCATGAGCAGCAAGCCGGCCATGATGGCAATGGCCAGCACGATGATGACGACCTGGAGGTCGGTGATGCTGGCACCGAATACATCAATCGGGTTGTGCGGCAGCAGCGACGGGAACGGGATGTAGTTCCGGCCCCAGATCAGGATGGCCACGTTTTGCAGCACGATCGACAGGCCGATGGCCGTGATCAGCGGTGCCAGACGCGGCGCATTGCGCAAGGGCCGGTAAGCAACCCGTTCGATCAGGAAACCGACCAGCATGCAGGTGGGCACCGCCACCATCAATGCCATCAGCACCAGCACCGGACCAGGCAAGGCCAGCCCCATGCTTGAAAAAACACCCAGCACACTGATGGTGACCATGGCTCCGATCATGGTCACTTCACCGTGGGCGAAGTTAATCAGGCCCATGATGCCGTAAACCATCGTGTAGCCCAGGGCGATCAGTGCATAGATACTGCCCAGCACGAGGCCGTTCAGTATTTGTTGCAGCAGAATGTCCACAGGATTCTCCTCTGACGCGATAGCGATGCCGTAACCATTAACGCTACCGTTTGTTATATGCGATTACTGTCTATTGCAGACAGAAACGCCGCGAATTATCCCGAGGCCATACTTGACTGTCAACGAAACAAAGATGATTTTATGCGCATTTTTGTGGATTATGACACTATTCACAGCACTATTTACCAAATAACAACGCTTTTAAAGTGCTTTAATCCAATACATGAACTGTTTTCGTGCATAGACATGCCGTAAACGCACCAATTTAGCGCATGAAATATCTACTTACCTGATGAGTCAGGTGGATATTCTGCATGTCCACAAATTGACCGACAATTATATTGCCCAAAGGACGGTTGCCACCAATGAGTATATTTACCTAAAAAAGCATTTTCACCGCAATAAAGACAGGGGTGGCGGACATGAAAATGCCGGCGTATTTACAGACATGCCCGTAAAGGGCATGAACATGCAAACAGCCGGCAAACCGAAAATCCGGAATGACGAAAAATCAGGGCCAGCGAGGCTGGCAGGCCACGATCCGTACCGGATTTCCTTCATTGACCTGCAAGCGGGCAGCCTGCTCCGGCAACAGCAGAAGCTCTCCGAAGTCCGGTAACGGCGCTTCAATCAGGATTGCCCGGAACTGTTCCCGCAAATGATTGGCAACCAGCCATTTGTCGCACACGGCACCGGCCGGTAAAGAGTCAACAAATTTAACTTTTACCTCCCGGCTTTCACGCACTGCGCGAATCTCCTGGACATGAGCCTGTACCGTCGGGCCGGCATCAAAAATGTCGACATATCCTTCAAACCGCAGCCCTTCACTTTCAAACTGGGCCCGGGCCGCCCGGCTGTTTTCGTGCGTACGGGCAATCACGGACTGGGCTTCGGGCGGCAGGAAATCGGTATACACCGGATACTTGGGCATCAGTTCCGCCACGAAAGCCTTTTCTCCGGCATTGGTCAGAGAATCTGCGTACGCAAAATCCAGCCCGAAGAAATGCCGGCCCAGCGCCTCCCAGAAAGGGGAGCGCCCATCAGCGTCCAGATACCCCCGCATTTCAGCGGTTACCACCGGGCCAAACAGCTCCGGATATTGGGCAATGAACAAAAAGCGGGCTTTTGACAGCAGGTTGTTACTGTCCGCCGACAGATAATCCGGATGCAGGAACAGGGACGTCAGCTCGCTGTAGCCGGTGTGATCGTTGGACAGAAACAGCGTGGCGTGTCGGGAATAGATTCCCAGTTCCTTCGAAGCATGCACGATGGTACCGACCCGGTAGTTGTACCAAGGTTCGCGCAGACCCAGGGCAGCCTCGATCCCGGAAATACCGGCCAGCTTGCCGGTCTGGCCATCTTCAAGCGCAAAGACATAGCGGCGGTCAGCCAGCTCCAGCTCACCGGCGAATGACTGGCATGAACGCTGGATCAGGACAAACAGCTGTTCAATGTTGGATTGCAACATGCTGCGCCCGGCATCAGCGACCCGGGACAGCTCGACCAGCGCATCAAGATCGCCAGGCTCGACCGGACGAATCAGCATCATGCTGCAACCTCCTCACGGATGGCACATACCAGGTCAGACGTACTGACCAGCAAGGTTTCTGCCACCTCAGGCGTAATCCACAACTGGCCATGCCACAGGCAGGCCGGAGTCTGCACGACCCGGAAATCCACTGATTTGCCATTGGCGACCAGCCAGACATGCGGATTGGTCGGCATGCTGGCAGAGATCACCACCGGCCAGCGCCGGCTGCCGGCAATCGTGGCCACATTGCGGGCATCAGCGGTCAGCACGGCACCGCCATCAAAGATGTCGATATAGCGTTCGGCTTCAAACCCCTCGTGCAGCAGGGCTGCAAACGGCAGCTCGCTCTGGGGGTGGATCTGTCCCATGACCTGCTGGGCCGCCCCCGGCAGCAGCGGAACGTAAACCGGATACGTCGGCATCAGTTCGGCGACGAAAGTCTTGCTCTTGGTGGAAATCAGGTGTTCGGCTTCCACATAACTCATCTTGAAGAAGCGGCGACCGATCGCCTCCCAGAACGGCGACTGGTCCTGCTCGTCACACCAGCCGGGAAATTCAGCCACCATTTGCGGCGCAAACCGCTCGGGCTGGCAGGCAATGAACAAAAGACGGGCCCGGGACAGGAAATTCACCGTGGCCGCAACCGGAAACGGCACGAAGCAGCCATCCAGCTGGGTCGCTCCGGTCAGGTCATGGCACATGTTGAGTGCGTGAATGCGGTTATTGACCTGCAGGCTCGGGCTTGCGTGGACCAGGGTTTCGTTGCGGTAGTTGTAAAACGGCTCGTTCAGGCCGGCACTTGCCACAATGGCAGCAGTCCCCAGGGCCTCACCTTCATCCTCCAGCATGAAGACATAAATTTCGTCTCCCTGCCGGCCAGCATCACTGGCAAACGAAGCCATCGAGCGCCGGATGCGGCCGAACAGCCGCTCCCGGTCACTTGGCAGGCTCGTCATCCCGACCCCGCTCTGCTCGGCAAAACATTCCAGTGCCGGCAAATCGGACACCCGGACAGGACGAACCTGTAGCATGCGTTTCTCCTGAGTCGTGATTACAGTCGGGCCATCTGGACGGCAGCCTGGCGCAAGCGGGCCAGACCCTCGTCGAGGTCTGCATCATCAATGACCAGGCTCGGTGCCAGCCGCACCACGTTGGCCCCGGCCACCAGCACCATCAGCCCCTGCTGCTCGGCAGCCTTGACCACATCCTTGGCCCGACCGCCATAGGCCGGCGCCATGACGGCTCCGAGCAACAGCCCCATGCCGCGCACTTCGGAAAAAAGCCCGAACTCTTCACCGATGGCCCGCAACCCTGCGGCCAGCCGCTCGCCCTTGGCTTTTACGCCATCCAGCACAGCCGGTGTATTGACAATATCGATCACGCGCTCGGCTACTGCCGTCGCCAGCGGGTTGCCGCCGTAGGTCGAACCATGCGTGCCTACCGAGAAACTGGCGGCGACTTTGGCCGTGGTCAGCATCGCGCCGATCGGGAAACCGCCGCCCAGCGATTTGGCGCTGGACAGGATGTCCGGCACCACACCGTAGTGCATGTAGGCATACAGGGAGCCCGTACGGCCGGCGCCGGTCTGCACCTCATCAAAAATGAGCAAGGCATGGTAGCGGTCGGCCAGTTCGCGTGCTGCACGCAAAAACTCCGGATCAGCCGGGAAGACCCCGCCTTCCCCCTGGATAGGCTCCAGCACGATGGCGGCCACGTCCTCGCCCATGGCGGCTTCCAGCGAGGCAATGTCGTTGTAATCGCAATGGCGGATACCGGCCGGTGCCGGCGCAAAACCTTCCACGTATTTCGGCTGCCCGCCGACCGAGACCGTAAACAGCGTCCGGCCATGAAAGCTGTTGCGGGTCGCCACGATGACGTTCTTGCCTGCACCATGGTTATCCATGGCGTATTTGCGGGCCAGCTTGAAGCTGGCTTCATTGGCTTCTGCGCCGGAATTGCAGAAAAACACCCGCTCGGCGAATGTGGCGGCCGTCAGCTTTATGGCCAGCCGCAATACCGGTTCGTTGGTCATGGCATTGGAAACATGCCAGAGTTTCCCGGCCTGTTCGGTCAAGGCCTCGACAAGCTGCGGATGGCAATGCCCCAGGGAATTGACTGCGATGCCACCGGCAAAATCCAGATATTCCCGGCCATCCTGATCCCAGAGCCGGGCACCCAGCCCTTTGACCGGAACAAATCCGGCGGGTGCGTAATTCGGCACCATCACTTCATCAAATGTGGCACGCGTAACAGTCAGCGACATCTTGTATTCCCCTGAAAACAATTCTCCGGCATCCATGGCTTTGATGATTGAAATTCTGGTTAAGCCTCTGGAACCCTTGTCTTTGCCACATGAAATGGCATATCAGCCCGAACTTATCACTTCCGGCGACAGTAGGAAAACACCGATGGCACAAACCGCTAAAAAATGGCTCTATTTACGCTATCCATGCGCAATGGATGCCATCCTCCCGGCCGGTTGACGAAATAGCCCGCCTCCTCCGGACCCCAGCTGCCAGCGACATAGTCGTATACCGGCATGGACTCGGCCAGCACCGGATCAACAATGCGCCAGGCCGCATCTACCTCGTCCTCCCGGGCGAACAGCCCCGGGTCACCGTGCACCGCATCCAGCAGCAGGCGTTCGTACGGCCCAGCTTCCTCCGGATGCTGATGCATGGCAAACAGCTCGACGGTTTCTCCGCGCATGCCCTCCCCAGGAGCCTTGACCCGCGCCCCCATGGCAATGGCAACATCCGGCGACAGCCGAAAACGCAGGTAATTGCTGTAGCCCAGATGATGCTCGCTAAACATGGCCTGTGGCGGACGCCGGAACTCCACCATCACTTCAGTAGCCGACATGGGCAGGTTTTTACCCGATCGCAGGTAGACCGGCACGCCAGCCCAGCGCCAGTTGTGGATTTCCAGCCGGACAGCGGCATAGGTTTCCACACGGGATTCAGGTGCCACCCCGGCCTCCTGCCGGTAACCACGGTACTGTCCGCATACGACATTTCTGGCTTCCAGCGGTCGCACGGCCCGCAACAGCTTGGCCTTTTCGTCCCGCACGGCCTCGATGTCATCGCCTGTCGGCGCTTCCATGGTCAGGCATGCCAGTACTTGCAGCAGGTGATTCTGGATCACGTCGCGTATTGCGCCGGCCTCTTCATAGAAGTGTCCACGACTGCCGACACCGGATTTTTCGGCCAGCGTGACCTGGATATTGTCGATGTAATGACGGTTCCAGACCGGCTCCAGAAAACTGTTGGCAAACCGGAAATACAGCAGGTTCTGGACAGCTTCCTTGCCCAGATAATGATCGATCCTGAACACGTCCCGCTCGCGGAAAACCCCGTGCAAGACCCGGTTGAGCGCCCGGCTGCCGGCCAGATCCCTTCCGAACGGCTTTTCCACAACCACGCGCGCCCCGCGCGCAGCCCCGGCATGATCCAGTCCGCCAATCACCACCGGAAACAGCGAAGGCGGGATGGCCAGGTAGTACAGCGGGTGCTGGCAGCCGGCCAGAGTCTCCCGCAGGCGCACATAAGCAGCACTGTCATGGTAATCGCCCTGCACGAAGGCCAGCCGCGCCTCCAGGTGCGCGCAGGCCGCAGGATCAACCTTCAGGTGCGCCTGTTGCAATGATTCGCGCAACCGGGCGATCAGTCGCGGCAGATCAAATTCACCGCGGGCAACACCGATGACCGGCAGGTCAAGCTGCTGCCGGGCAAACAGGCTGTAGACCGCTGGCAGGATCTTGCGGAAGGCCAGATCCCCGCTGATGCCGAACAGCACCAGCGCATCACAACGGACCGGAGTCATGCCCTGGATGTGGCAGGTGCAGGATTCATGTGACCACCGAACTGGTAGCGCAATGCTGACAGCAGGCGGTTGGCAAAATCATCCTGACCGCGCGAGCTGTAACGCCCGAACAGGGCAGCTGTCAGCACAGGACACGGCACACCGGAATCCACCGCCGCCCGCACGGTCCAGCGCCCTTCACCCGAGTCGGCGACCTGCGGAGAAAACTGCTCCAGCGCCGGGTCAAGCAGCAGGGACATGGAAGCCAGGTCCAGCAGCCAGCTGGAAATCACGCTGCCGTGCCGCCACAGCTCGGCAATGTCTGCCAAGGGCAGCGTGTAGGAATAATGATCCGGGTCCACACCCGGCTGCGGAGGAAAATGACTGGCAAAGTCGGCGTGCTCCAGCAGGTTGAAGCCTTCGGCCAGCGCGGCCATCATGCCGTATTCGATGCCGTTATGAACCATTTTGACAAAGTGGCCCGAGCCGGACTGTCCGCAGAACAGGAATCCGCGCTCGGCCCCTGCGGCTTCGGGAGGAGTGCTGGGTGCCAGCGCCATGAAGACAGGCTCCAGACGTTTTGCGGCAACCGGATCGCCACCGATCATCAGGCAATAGCCACGTTCCAGCCCCCAGATACCGCCAGATACGCCGACATCCAGATAATGCACGCCCCGTACGTCGCACTGGCGCGCGCGGGCCTGGGTGTCCTGGTAGAAGGCATTGCCGCCATCGACGATGATGTCGCCCGGGTCGAGATATGGCAGGATTTCACTCAGGACCAGATCAATGCGCCCCACCGGCAGCATCATCCAGATCACCCTGGGCGAAGGCAGCCGGGCACACATGTCGGCCGGATCGATCATGACATGCGCACCACACTCGGCCAGCGCATCGCTGGCGGCCAGGTTCACATCATTGACATACACATGATGCCCGCCGCGAATCAGACGGCGCGTCATATTGCTGCCCATGCGTCCCAGCCCGATCATGCCGAGTTCCATTTCAGTCTCCAATCAAATGTTGCTCGCCTGTTATAGCAGCCGAGTCATTTCCTGACGGAATTCAGAAACGAACGGTCATATCCTGCATCACGGCTACATGGCACGCGAGCCGGACTTGTGCCGGGTCATCTTCAAACAGCGAGCCGGTCACTGCAGAGGACGGCAGGAATCCATGCCGGATCAGGACATTGCGCTCTTTTTTGGTCAGCTGCACCGGCACCGGCTGCCCGGCATGGCAAAGCGTCACGGCACAGGCACCACAGGTTCCGTGACCGCATCGCCACCAGAGCGGCAATCCCTCGCTCCTGATGACATCGATCAGCAGGGTGCCTGCGGGCACGGACAAAGTGCGCGGGGCCGGCAAATGTAACGACTCAAAGGTCACTCGGAACATGTGCACCAATCCACATCACTGGTTGACCTGATCATGAAGCGGCATGACAAGCCGGCCAGCAAGGATTTTGCTGTCGGGCAAACCCCTGCCGGCAAACAGCCAGAATCCCGTCCGGCAGGCAACAACCATTGCTGGCGGGTTCCATCAGGCGCAGGGCCGCAGCCGCTTCCATGCATTGTCCATGAACAATCCTCATCAACGACTCAAATGCACTTAAAGTATCTGCAGTGTTTGTTGATGGATCATGGACTTGGCGCATTTTCTTTCTTCCGGAACTGGCTCATCATTCAACCTGCCTATTTTTTTATGACCTCCAGAATCAAGCATGTTGTCCTCAAAACACTCTCCGGAACGGAGACCCTCGGCAGAAAACCTCCAGGATGGAGAAGATGCCGGACTGACCAAACGCATCGAGCGGCTGGAAAACAAGATCGACAGTCTTGAAAAGGAACTGTGGTTCCGGTCGCGGCGCTATAACGCGGCACTGACCGGCATGCAACGCACACTCAACATCACGATTGCCAGTGCCATGCTGGTCGCCACCATTTTCTGCATCTGGATATTCTTCATCCAGCACAAACAGTACCTGTCCCACACCATCACCCAGCCCCTCGCCAGCACGCCACTTCCGCAGGTAGCACCGGCCCGTCTGCCGCATCCGAGCCTGCCGGTCCAGATGGTCCCCATGCGGTAAAATCCTTTCGTCTGAACGACCGTCACGTTGCTGCATGTTTCTGCCGGGCAAAGCGATGGACAAGTAGGACAAACAAAAAGCCGGGCAAACTGCCCGGCTTTTTTCATCCAGCCTGCCCACCGGGACATGACTGGCATCAGTACAGGATCAGACCTGCGGAGCGTCAGCCAGAGCGGCCTTGATCGACAGGCGGATGCGGCCGCGCTCGTCGGTTTCCAGCACCTTGACGCGCACTTGCTGGCCTTCCTGGAGGTGATCGGCCACGTTGGCAATCCGTTCATTGGCAATCTGGCTGATGTGCACCAGACCGTCACGACCCGGCATGATCTGCACGATCGCACCGACGTTCTTGTCGAGGATCTTGACCACGGTACCTTCGTAGATCTTGCCGATTTCCACTTCAGCCGTGATCTCTTCGATACGGCGCTTGGCTTCTTCCGCACCTTCGGCCGAAACCGAAGCGATGGTGATCAGGCCGTCTTCGGCGATATCGATGCTGGTACCGGTTTCTTCGGTCAGGGCACGGATTACCGAGCCACCCTTGCCGATCACGTCACGGATCTTGTCCGGATTGATGCGCAGGGTGTACAGGCGCGGAGCGTGGGTCGACAGTTCCTGCGGAGCGTCGATGGCGCTCTTCATGATGCCGAGGATGTGCAGACGGCCTTCCTTGGCCTGGTCCAGCGCCACCTGCATGATTTCCTTGGTGATGCCCTGGATCTTGATGTCCATCTGCAACGCAGTCACGCCGTTTTCGGTACCGGCAACCTTGAAGTCCATGTCGCCGAGGTGGTCTTCGTCACCCAGGATGTCGGTCAGGACGGCAAAGCGGTTGTCTTCAAGGATCAGGCCCATGGCGATGCCGGCCACGTGGGCAGACAGCGGCACACCGGCGTTCATCAGGCTCAGGCAGCCACCGCAGACCGAGGCCATCGACGACGAGCCGTTGGATTCGGTGATTTCCGAAACCACGCGCATCGAGTAGCTGAAGTCTTCCTGCTTGGGCAGCACGGCGATCAGCGCGCGCTTGGCCAGACGGCCGTGGCCGATCTCACGGCGCTTGGGCGGACCCATGCGGCCGGTTTCACCGGTGGAGTACGGCGGGAAGTTGTAGTGCAGCATGAAGCGGTCGGTGTATTCGCCGGCCAGCGCATCAATGATCTGCTCGTCCTGCTTGGTACCCAGCGTGGTGGACACCAGCGCCTGGGTTTCGCCTCGGGTGAACAGCACCGAGCCGTGGGCACGCGGCAGCACGCCGGTACGGATGGCAATCGGGCGCACGGTACGGGTATCGCGGCCGTCGATGCGCGGCTCGCCGGCAAGAATCTGGCCGCGCACAACGTTGGCTTCCAGTTCCTTGAACAGGCTCTTGATGTGGTTGGCGCGCAGGGTCTCGGTTTCTTCGGTGATCAGTGCAGCCTTGACCTTGCTCCATGCTTCACCCAGCGCCTGGCTGCGGGCCTGCTTCTGGCGGATCTTGAATGCGGCTGCCACATCGGCTTCAGCCAGCGCCTTGACCTGGGCAACCAGCTCGGTGTCTTCAGCGGCCGGAGCCCATTCGAAGATCACCGGGTTGACTTCGTCGGCCAGTTCGTTGATGGCCTTGATGGCGGCCTGCATCTGCTCGTGGCCGTACACTACGGCGCCGAGCATGACTGCTTCCGGCAGTTGCTGGGCTTCGGATTCGACCATCAGCACGGCCGACTCGGTACCGGCCACCACGAGATCCAGCTGGCTGGTCGTGAGTTCGGTCTTGGTCGGGTTGAGGATGTATTCGCCGTTGGCGTAACCCACGCGGGCAGCACCGATCGGGCCCATGAACGGCACGCCGGCCAGCACCATGGCAGCCGAAGCACCGATCATGGCCGGGATGTCGGCGTCGACTTCAGGATTGAGCGACATCACGGTCGCCACAACCTGCACGTCGTGGTAGAAGCCGGCCGGGAACAGCGGGCGGATCGGACGGTCGATCAGGCGGCAGGTCAGGATTTCCTTTTCGCTCTGCTTGCCTTCGCGCTTGAAGAAGCCGCCGGGGATCTTGCCGGCAGCGTAGGTGCGTTCGTAGTAATCGACGGTCAGGGGGAAAAAGTCCTGGCCCGGCTTCACGTCCTTGTTGACGGTCACGGCAACCAGCACGACGGTATCGTCCATGCTTACCAGCACGCTACCGGAGGCCTGGCGGGCGATTTCACCGGTTTCGAGCTTGACGGTGTGACGACCGTACTGGAAGGTCTTGCTGAATTTGTTGAACACTGAGGTTTTCCTTGAGGCTTGAGCCACCCCGCGGGTGGCGGGCTGCAACGGGAACCCCTACCTATCGTCGCGACAAGCTGACCACGATAGGTAGAGGCTCCCCCCGTTGCGAAACAGTATGATGCTGCGGTACTGCCGGTCACAGCATAAACAATCTGCTGCAACCCATAAACAAAGAGGTCGCAAACCTGAGTCTGCGACCTCTCCGTGATACGAAGCTTACTTGCGCAGGCCCAGACGGGTGATCAGGGCGCGATAGGCTTCGGCGTCGGTGCGCTTGAGGTAGTCAAGCAGCTTGCGACGACGGCTCACCATCTTCAGGAGGCCACGACGGCTGTGGTGGTCCTTGGTGTTGGCCTTGAAGTGCGGGGTCAGGTCATTGATGCGGGCGGTCAGCAGTGCAACTTGCACTTCCGGGGAACCGGTATCGCCTTCAGCGCGCTGGTAATCCTTGACGATTTCCGCTTTCAGTTCGGTCGAGATGGCCATTTTTTGTTTCCATTTTCAAAAAGCAGGGACGCGAGTCCCGAGACAAGTACGGTGAGCCGCAACCCTTCCGTACTCCCAAATACCGGCATCAGTCCTCGCGGGCTTTTGCCAGCATGCGATCCGGCCACAGCCTGCCGTCTGCACGGATTTCGCCAAGGCCGAAAAAGCGCCCGTCTTCTGCGTACAGGCGCAAGCGCGAGATTGTCGCAGCTTTCTCATCCCTCTGCACGGCTTTTTCCGGATCAACGGCAGCCGGCTGGCCATGCGTCATGCGCTGGAAATCTGCCTCGTCCACCACGACCTTGGGCAAGTGGCTGACCAGGATGTCCGCCGGCAGCAACAGCCCGTCGCGACCGGATTCGTCCAGCGCCTCCAGCTGCTCCAGCGTCACGGTCTGCTCCAGCCGGAAACCCGCCGTGGTCGTACGCCGCAGGTCGGTCAGATAAGCACCACACCCCAGACGCTCGCCGATATCGGCGGCCAGCGTACGGATATAGGTGCCCTTGCTGCACGCCACGTCCATAACCGCCGTTTCGCCATCGAATGCCAGCAGGTCAATCCGGTGAATCGTGACCTGCCGCACCTTGCGCTCGATCTCGACCCCGGCACGGGCATACTCATAGAGCGCCTTGCCCTGGAACTTGAGGGCGGAATACATCGGCGGCACCTGGTCGATTACACCCGTGAAATCCCGGATGACCGCATCCAGTTGCTCCCGGTCAAACGCCGGCGGTGCCACCGGAGTAATCTCGCCTTCCCTGTCCAGCGTCGAGCTGACCGCCCCGAAACGCAGCGTGGCCCGGTAACCTTTGTCGGCATCCAGCAGAAAGGCCGAAAACTTGGTGGCTTCACCAAAGCACAGGGGCAGCAAACCGGTCGCCAGCGGATCCAGCACACCGGTATGTCCTCCCTTCTGCGCACGGAACATCCAGCGGGCCCGTTGCAGGGCCGTGTTGCTGGTCATGCCGCACGGCTTGTCCAGTAACAGCACGCCATCCAGCGGACGGCGCTCAATGCGGGGTTTCTGTTGCGCCATACCGATGCTTCAGTCCTGCTTGTCGTCGTCACGCGGCAATTGCGCGTCAGCTTCTGCTACCTGATCCAGCAGACGGTCCATGTACATGCCGCGCTCGACCGATTCGTCGTACACGAAATGCAGTTCCGGCACGGTAAAGAGCCGGATGCCACGGGCAATTTCACTGCGCAGCCAGCCAGACGCCCTCTCCAGCGTGGACTGGGTTTCCGACAGGTCTTCACTGTTCAGCACGGTATAAAACACTTTGGCATGCGAATAATCGCGCGTGACTTCCACCCCGGTCAGGGTGATGAAACCGATGCGCGGGTCTTTCAGCTCGACCCGGATCAGCTCGGCCAGATCACGCTGGATCTGGTCGGCCACCCGGTCGGCACGGGAAAATCCCTTTTTGCGAGCCATGATTCTGTCTCCTGAAACAAAAAGGCGGCGGGTATCGCCCCGCCGCCCTGTCATGCAACCCGGTTACAGCGAGCGGGCAACTTCGACGATTTCGTAGGCTTCCAGCTGGTCGCCTTCGAGCAGATCGTTGAACCCCTTGAGCATGATGCCGCAGTCGTAGCCCTGTTTGACTTCCTTGACGTCGTCCTTGAAACGCTTGAGGGAGTCGAGCTCGCCGTCGTGCACCACCACGTGGTTGCGGATGACACGAATGCGCGAGGTCCGCTTGATCATGCCATCGATGACCATGCAGCCGGCAATCGTACCAACCTTGGACACCACGAAGAGCTGACGCACTTCGGCAGTACCGGTGATTTCTTCCTTCTTCTCCGGTGCCAACATGCCCGACAGCGCCGACTTCACTTCGTCGATTGCATCGTAGATCACGTTGTAGTAACGGATGTCCACGCCGTTGGCTTCGGCCACCTTGCGGGCAGTGGCATCGGCACGGGTGTTGAAGCCGATGATGACCGCATTGGAAGCCGCTGCCAGGTTGACGTCCGATTCGGTAATGCCACCGACGCCCGAGTGCAGGATCTGCACGCGCACTTCGTCGGTCGACAGCTTTTGCAGGCTGCCGGCCAAGGCTTCGTACGAACCTTGCACGTCGGCCTTGATGATCAGCGGCAGGGAACGGACTTCGCCTTCTGCCATCTGGGCAAACATGTTTTCCAGCTTGGCGGCCTGCTGCTTGGCAAGGCGAACGTCGCGGTACTTGCCGGCGCGGAAGTTGGCGATTTCACGCGCCTTCTTCTCGTCAGCCAGCACCATGGCGTCTTCACCGGCACCCGGCACATCCGACAGGCCGAGGATTTCCACCGGAATCGACGGACCGGCTTCTTCGATCTGCTTGCCGTCTTCGTCCAGCATGGCACGCACGCGGCCGAATGCGGTACCGGCCAGCAGCACGTCACCCTTGCGCAGGGTACCCGACTGCACCAGCAGCGTTGCCACCGAGCCACGACCCTTGTCCAGACGGGCTTCGACGATGATGCCCTTGGCCGGCGCATCGACCGGAGCGGTCAGTTCCAGCACTTCGGCCTGAAGCAGGATGGCTTCCAGCAGTCCGTCAATGTTGAGGCCTTGCTTGGCCGATACTTCGACAAACTGAGTGTCGCCACCCCAGTCTTCCGGCACCACTTCCTGGGCGACCAGTTCCTGACGGATGCGCTCGGGGTTGGCACCCTGCTTGTCAATCTTGTTGACGGCCACCACGATCGGTACACCGGCTGCCTTGGCATGGTGGATGGCCTCGATGGTTTGCGGCATCACGCCATCGTCAGCAGCCACCACCAGCACGACGATGTCGGTCGCCTTGGCACCACGGGCACGCATGGCAGTAAACGCTTCGTGGCCCGGAGTATCGAGGAAGGTGATCATGCCGCGCGGGGTATCCACGTGGTAGGCACCGATGTGCTGGGTAATGCCGCCGGCTTCACCTGCTGCCACCTTGGCCTTGCGGATGCGGTCCAGCAGCGAGGTCTTGCCGTGGTCGACGTGACCCATCACGGTCACGACCGGCGCGCGGTGTTCCAGCTTGGCTTCGACGACATTGCCGTCTTCGACGTCCAGATAGGCCTCCGGATCATCAGTCTTGGCAGCCTTGCCGATGTGGCCGAGTTCTTCGACCACGATCAGGGCGGTTTCCTGGTCAAGCACCTGGTTGATGGTGACCATCATGCCCATCTTCATGAGCGCCTTGATCACTTCGGCAGCCTTCACGGCCATCTTGTGGGCCAGATCGGCCACCGTGATGGTTTCCGGCACCATGACTTCATGCACGATCGGCTCGGCCGGTGCCTGGAAGGCGTGCTGGTTGTCCTGATGCTGACGCTTGCCCTTGCGGGAGCCGCTCTTCCAGCCCGAGGAGGCATCACCGCCGCGGGTTTTCAGGCCGCCGCGCTTCTTGCCGCCATCGCGATCGGTATTGCCGCCACCGGTTTTCTTGCCGGCACCACGACGGTCATCCGCACCACTGCCAGCCGGGCGGGCAGCGCCTGCCGGCGCACCTGCTGCCGGAGCCGGACGGGCACCGCCGGCCGCCGGGCGGGCGGCCGGAGCCGGACGGGCACCACTGCGACCTTCGGCCGGCCTGGCCGGACGCGATTCAGCGGGCTTTTCGGCTGCCGGTTTCGGATTGGCGGCTTCCTGGGCCTTTTGCTGGGCAGCCAGTTTGGCAGCCATGCGGCGGGCTTCACGCTCCTGGCGTTCGCGGATCAGTGCTTCCTGACGGGCACGCAGTTCGGCCTGGCGACGCTCTTCGGCTTCACGTGAGGCGATTTCTTCGGCACTCAGGATCGACACCGGACGTGCAGGTGCAGCGGCCGGCTGTGTGGCTTCGGCAGCCGGAGCCGGCTCGGCAACAGCCTTGGCCGGCTCAGCCTTGACAGGCTCCGGCTTCGGTTCCGGCTTGGCAGCACGAGCGGGTTCTGCCTTGGCAGGCTCGGGTTTCGGTTCCGGCTTGCGTTCGGTGCGCACGGCCGGAGCACCTACACGGTCAGCCGGCTTGAGGGCCGGTTCAGCGGCAGGAGCCTGCGGACGGGCTTCCGGTTCGCGCATTTCGGCAGCCGGAGCTTCCTGGGCTACAGCAGGCGCTGCTGCCGGACGGGCGGCTTCGGCCGGGCGCTCCAGCACGCGCTTCTTGCGCACTTCGACCTGGATGGTACGCGAGCGACCGGAAGCGTCGTTGGCACGCACTTCAGAGGTTTCCTTGCGCTTGAGCGTGACACGCCCGCCTTCGTTGCGGCCTTGCCGCAGGAAGTCAAGGAGGCGTTCCTTGTCAGCGTGACTCAATGCATCATTGATGGAGGTTTTGTTGACACCGGCGGATTTGAGCTGTTCGAGCAAATGCTCGGGCTGCATCTTCAACTCGCCGGCGAACTGTTTGACATTCATTTCTTGCATGCGGTTTCCTGTTCCATGCTTCTCGTCCGGTTCGCCGGGCGTTACTTCTGTTCAAACCAGTGCTCGCGCGCCTTCATGATCAGCGCGCGGGCCTCGTCTTCGGTGATGTTGGTCATGTCGGCCAGTTCATCGACGGCGAGGTCGGCCAGGTCGTCACGGGTGGTGACGCCGTTTTCAGCCAGCTTGACCAAGACGTCCTGCGTCATGCCCGGCAGTTCGCGCAGGGCATCTTCGACGCTGTTCATCTTTTCTTCTGATGCAATTGCCTGGGTCAGCAGGGCTTCACGGGCACGGCTGCGCAGCTCGTTGACGGTTTCAGCGTCGAAATAGCTGATCTGCAGCATTTCCTCGAGCGGTACGTAGGCAATTTCTTCCAGCGTGGTAAAGCCTTCGCTGGCCAACACGTCGGCCACGTCCTGGTCGACATCCAGGGCATCCATGAAGAGCTGTTTCATGGCAGCATCTTCGGCTTCGTGCTTTTCCTCGGCTTCAGCCACGGTCATGATGTTGAGCACCCAACCGGTCAGCTCGGAAGCCAGACGCACGTTCTGGCCGCCACGGCCGATAGCCAGCGCCAGCTGGTCTTCGTCGACGACGACATCCATGGCGTGCTTGTCTTCGTCGATCAGGATGCGCTGCACCTCGGCCGGCGACAGGGCATTGATGACGTACTGCACGATGTCACCAGCCCACAGCACGATGTCGACACGCTCGCCGCCCAGCTCGTTGGTCACGGCCTGCACGCGCGAACCGCGCATACCGATGCAGGTGCCTTGCGGATCAAGACGCGGGTCATTGGCCTTGACGGCAATCTTGGCGCGGCTGCCTGCATCACGGGCGCAGCCCTTGATTTCAAGCATGCCGTCGTCGATTTCCGGCACTTCCTGACGGAAGAGCTCGGTAATGAACTGCGGCGCAATGCGCGACAGGATGATCTGCGGCCCGCGGCCCATGCGGTCCACGCGCAGCAGGTAGGCCTTGACCCGGTCACCGACACGCAGGTTTTCCTTGGGAATCTGCTGTTCGCGCGGCAGCAAGGCTTCGAGCTTGCCAAGATCGATGATCACGTTGCCGCGTTCGATGCGCTTGATGGTCCCGGACACCAGCTTTTCATTACGGTCCAGAAAATCGTTGAGCACCTGCTCGCGCTCGGCATCACGGATTTTCTGCAGGATGACCTGCTTGGCCGTCTGGGCGCCGATACGGCCGAATTCGATGGCCTCGACCGGTTCTTCCTTGATGGTCCCGACAACGGCTTCGACTTCGTGTTCGGCTGCGTCAGACATGGCGATCTGGCGGCTGGGGAATTCATGGTCGTTGTCTTCCACCACGGTCCAGCGGCGGAAGGTTTCATAGGCGCCAGTATGCCGGTCGATCGACACTCGCACGTCGATCTCGTCCTGATTGGTATCCTGGCTGATTTTCTTTTTGGTGGCCGAAGCCAGAGCCAGCTCAAGGGCACCGAAAACAATGTCCTTGCTGACGTTTTTTTCACGTGCCAGTGCATCCACCAGCAACAGAATTTCGCGACTCATGATTCCTCCGAATTCTTGCACCCACACATCCTGTGGGCTATCGCCGCAGTCGGCTGTCCCCGTTTGCCCGCTTAAAACTGCGGGTCAAGCCGGGCCTTGTCGATGCTGGCAAGCGGAATCGCCACGCGCTCGCCATCGATATCGAGTTCGACCTGTCCGTCTGCCAGCCCGACCAGCGTGCCGGCAAATTTCTTGCGTTCACCGATCGGCAGGCGCGTCTTGATGCGCACCCGCTCCCCGGCAAAGCGCGCATAATCCGCTTCGCGCGTCAACGGACGGTCAAGACCGGGCGAGCTGACTTCCAGCCGGTCATAATCGATGTTTTCCACAGTAAAAAGCCGCGTCAGGTGGTTGCTCACCTTGACGCAATCATCCAGTGCAATTCCTGCCGGCGCGTCGATGAACACGCGCATCAGGCCGCCATGCCCGAGTTCGAAATCGACCAGCTCATAACCCAACCCGGACAGGGTGGTTTCCAACAACGTACGGACATCCATTCAGTTTCGTTCCGCAAATAAAAAATGGGCGAAACGCCCATCCCTAAACAATCAGATTTTACCCGCTTTTTCACCGGAAGAAAACCGCGGCCTGCCTTATCTTTGCCGGAGGGCACGCACTCCGGCTTGCGCGCCTCCCTTTACGACATGCAGATAACTGGGCTAAAGTCCCTCAAAATCAAACGACCGTTTGGCTCGTCATGTCAACCATCCTTTTTGCATGACCACACCAGGCAGACATACAAGACCTGCGCCACAGCAGCCCAACCGAGGAGAGACACCCATGGAAAAGATCTGGTTCAAGAACTACGAGCCGGGCGTGCGTCATGAAGTCGACACCAACGAGTTTGCCTCGATCCCGGACGTCTTCCGTCAGGCCGTCGGACAGTTCCGTGACCGGCCAGCCATGGCCAACATGGACAAGGTGCTGAGCTACGGCGAACTGGATGTCCTCAGCCGCGAATTCGGCTCCTACCTGCAAAACACGCTCAGGCTTGCCCGCGGCAGCCGCGTGGCCGTCATGATGCCCAACCTGCTGCAATATCCGGTTGCGGTGTTCGGCATCCTGCGAGCCGGCTATACCGTGGTCAACGTTAACCCGCTCTACACTCCGCGCGAACTCGAACACCAGCTCAAGGATGCAGGCACCGACGCCATCGTGATCGTCGAGAATTTTGCCAGCGTGCTGGAGCAGGTCATCCGCCGCACCCCGGTCACGCAGGTCATCGTTACCGGCGTGGGCGACCTGCTGGGCTTCCCCAAGCGGACCATCGTCAACTTCGTGCTGCGCAAGGTGAAGAAGATGGTACCGCCCTACCGGCTGCCGGGCCATGTCCGCTTCCTTGATGCGCTGGCCGCCGGACGGCAGGCCAGCTGCGAGGATGCTGCGCTGACGCACGACGACATTGCCTTCCTCCAGTACACCGGCGGCACCACCGGCGTCTCCAAAGGCGCCATGCTCACCCACGGCAATATCGTGGCCAACATGCAGCAGGCTGCCGAATGGGTGAAAAACCAGGTCCGCCCCGGACAGGAAATCATCGTTACGGCCCTGCCGCTCTACCACATCTTCTCGCTGACGGCCAACCTGATGGTCTTCACCCGTTCCGGCGCCCTCAACATCCTGATCACCAACCCGCGCGACATTCCGGGCTTCATCAAGGAGATGGGCAAGTACAAGGTCACCGCCATGACCGGCGTCAACACCCTGTTCAACGCTTTGGTCAACCACCCCGACTTTTCCAGACTCGACTTTTCCAGCTGGAGGGTCGTGCTGGGTGGCGGCATGGCGGTCCAGAAAGCCGTGGCAGACAAATGGAAACAGGTCACCGGCATTCCACTGATCGAAGCCTACGGCCTGACCGAAACCAGCCCGGCCGCCTGCATCAACCCGCTGACCCTGCCCGCCTACAACGGCTGCATCGGCCTGCCCGTTCCTTCCACCGACATCCAGATACGTGACCTAGAAGGCCGAGAAGTTGCCATGGGCGAAGCCGGTGAACTGTTCATCAAGGGTCCGCAGGTCATGAAAGGCTACTGGAACCGGCCGGAAGAAACCGCCAAGGTTCTGGGACAGGACGGCTTTCTGGCTACCGGCGACATGGCGGTCATTACTCCCGACGGCTTCGTCAAGCTGGTCGACCGCAAAAAGGACATGATCCTGGTTTCGGGTTTCAACGTTTACCCGAACGAAATCGAGGACGTGGTCGCCATGCACCCGGGCGTGCTCGAAGTAGCCTGCATCGGCCTGCCGGACGACAAGTCGGGCGAAGTCGTCAAGGTATTCGTCGTCCGCAAGGACCCGAACCTGACCGAGCGCGACATCATCGAACACTGCAAGGCCAACCTGACCGGTTACAAAGTTCCAAAATTCGTAGAATTCCGTAACGAACTGCCCAAGACCAACGTCGGCAAGATCCTGCGCCGCGCCCTCAGGGACGAAACCACCGCCTGAGCCGCGCCCTCCGGCATTTCCGGGCATCCCGGCCATGTGTTGCACATGGCCGTTTTCTTGTCTGTCACGCCGCCGTAGCGACATAACAACGACAAGTCTGCATGCTATAGTCGCCCACTTTCCGCTGCCGCCCGGCAGCTCAACCCGAACCGACCCGATCATGCTCAGCCTCTACGGCATCCCCAACTGCGGCAGCGTCAAGAAAGCCCGCCTCTGGCTCGAAAACCACGGCATCGACTACCGCTTCCATGACTTCAAAAAAACCGGCATCGACACCGCCAGACTGGAAAGCTGGCTTGACCAGGTACCGGTCGATACGCTGGTCAACCGCAAAGGCACCACATGGCGTGGCCTGAGCGATGCCGACAAGGCTCGCGCAGCAAGCCGCGACGGTGCCATCGGCCTGATGCAGCAATATCCCTCGCTCATCAAGCGTCCCGTCGTGGAAACCGGCAGCAGCCTGCTGGTCGGCTTTGACGAAACCCGTTACACCGAAAGCTTCGGCGCATGAACCCGACTCTCGAACTCGCCTGCGAGCTGATCCGCCGCAACTCCACCACACCGGACGATGCCGGCTGCCAAGAGCTGATGATCGCGCGCCTGGAACGCATCGGCTTCACGGTCGAGCGCATGCGTTTTGGCGAAGTGGACAATTTCTGGGCCCGCCGCGGCTCCGACAGCCCGACACTGTGCTTTGCCGGCCATACCGACGTGGTACCGACCGGCCCGCTGACCGCCTGGCATTCCGATCCGTTCGAGCCCGTCGAGCGGGACGGCCACCTGTTCGGCCGGGGCGCAGCCGACATGAAGGCCTCGCTGGCCGCATTCGTGACCGCCATCGAGGATTTTGTTGCCGGACATCCGGACCACAAAGGTTCGATCGCCCTGCTGGTGACCTCCGACGAAGAAGGCGTGGCCGTACACGGCACACGTGCCGTTGTCGAAACCCTGGCAGCCCGTGGCGAAACCTTCGACTGGTGCATCGTGGGCGAACCCACTTCGGCCCGACAGTTCGGAGACACCATCAAGAACGGCCGTCGCGGCTCGCTGTCCGGCAAGCTGACTGTCAAGGGCGTGCAGGGCCATATCGCCTATCCGCATCTGGCCCGGAACCCGGTCCACCTGCTGGCTCCGGCACTGGCCGAGCTGGCGGCCATCCGCTGGGACGAAGGCAACGCCCATTTCCCGCCGACCAGCTGGCAGGCATCCAACATCCATGGTGGCACGGGTGCCACCAACATCATCCCCGGTACGGTCGAAGTGCAGTTCAATTTCCGCTTTTCGACCGAACAGACTGCCGACGGCCTGAAAAATGCAGTTCATTCCTTGCTGGACCGGCATGGTCTGGACTACGAACTTGAATGGAACCTGTCAGGCAACCCGTTCCTGACCGCCACCGGTGACCTGATTGCTGCCATTGAAACAGCCGTGAAAGACGTCACCGGCATCATGCCGGAGCTCAATACCAGCGGCGGCACGTCCGACGGGCGCTTCATCAAGGATGTGTGCCGCGAAGTCGTTGAATTCGGCCCTCTCAACGCCACCATTCACAAAGTCAACGAGTGCGTGGCAGTGGAGGATGTGCCAAAACTGTCAGAGATATACCGGCGGACACTGGCATCCCTTCTGGCCCGCTGACAGCGGGCTTTTTTGTTTGTGCGAAATTCCGGATAACCATGGAAGTCTTCAAGATATTCATTGCGCTTCTCGTGCTGGTCAACCCGATCGGGGCCATTCCGATCTTCATCAGCCTGACCCCCAACTCGACGGCAGAAGAGCGCCAGCGCATTGCGCTGACCACATCCAAAGCGGTGGCCATCGTCACGGTCACCTTTGCCCTGTTGGGCGAAACCATCCTGAAATTCCTGAACATCAGCGTCGGGTCGTTCCAGGTCGGCGGCGGCATCCTGATGATGCTGATCGCCATTGCCATGATGAACGCCAAGCAGACGCCGACCAAGACCACGCGCCAGGAACAGGAAGAAGCCGAGTTCAAGACCAACATTGCCGTCGTGCCGCTGGCCATTCCGCTGATGACCGGTCCGGGCACCATGTCCACCATCATCATCTATGCCAGCACCTCGCACGACTGGATAGAACTTGTGATGCTGCTGCTGGCCTGCGGCCTGATCGCCGTGACCTGCTACGTAGCCTTGCGCGCCGCCACACCCATCAGCCGCATGCTTGGCCAGACCGGCATCAACATTGTCAACCGGGTGATGGGCATGGTGCTGGCGGCCGTGTCGGTAGAAGTCATTGTCAACGGGCTGTACCGGCTGTTTCCGATGCTCAATCATTAAGGATGAATTTGCGCCATAACAGAGTATTGTGAACAATTCCGCATAAATCGGTATTTCAGGTTAAACTTCTATAGGTTGCCGTCCCGTTTACTCTCACCCGGCGAATGCTGTGCAGGTTCGCTTGATTGGCTGCTTATCGTGCCCATTCCGCTCCGCAAACGACTCCACGCCGACTCTGCGCCGCCAACGCTCAGGCGTTATGGCTTCCTGCTGCTGCCGCGTTTCTCGCTGTCGAGCTACGCACTGGCAATGGACGTGCTTGCCGCGGCCAACGACCGTGCCGAACGCAAGCTCTACGACACCCTGACGCTGTCGCTGGACGGTGGCCGGGTGCGTGCGGCCAACGGCATTGACCTGGCAGCCGACCTGGCACCCGAATTCGCTCCCAAGCTCGATGGCATTTTCGTGTTTGCCGACGACCTGAACGTCGACTTCGACTGCGACCTGCTGGCCCAGCAACTGATGCCGTTTGCCCAGGAAGGCTGCCTGATTGCCGGCATGGAAACCGCCAGTTTCCTGCTGGCCCGGATCGGCCTGTTGTCGGGATACCGCGCCACCATCCACTGGGAAGAAATGGCACGCTTTTCCGAAGCATTTGATGACGTAATCGTATCGTCGAACCTCTTCGAAATTGACCGCCAGCGGGCCAGCTGCGCCGGCGGGGCTGCAACGCTGGATTTCATGCTGACGCTGATCGGCCAGCAGCACGGCAACGAGTTTGCCGCCGAGATTTCCGAGCGTTTCAGCCTTGAGCGCATCCGTCCGGGCAGCGAGCGCCAGCGCATCCCGCTGGCCACCCGCATCGGCGGCAGCCAGCCCAAGCTCACCGAAGCTGTCAGCCTGATGGAAGCCAACATCGAAGAGCCGTTGTCGACCGACGACATCGCGTTCTACGTCGGGGTATCGCGGCGGCAGCTCGAGCGCCTGTTCAAGCAGTACCTCAACACGGTGCCGTCACGCTATTACCTGGAGCTGCGCCTTAACCGCGCCCGACAGCTGTTGCAGCAGACCAGCAAGTCCATCGTGCAGATCGGCCTGTCGTGCGGATTTTCCAGCGGTCCGCACTTTTCCAGCACCTACCGCAACCACTTCGGCATCACGCCGCGCGAAGAACGCGCCCAGCGGGCCCTGCCTGCCCGGCACGGCGAGGCATGACGGCAAAAAGGCGACCCGCAGGGTCGCCTTTGTTCATGGAGGAAAAGCTCATTCCAGCCAGTCCAGCAGGCCGACGGCACGCCCCTTGACGATCTGCTTGCCGGCCACCCGGTCACCGGCAAACTGGATGACGATCACCGTATCCCCCTGCCGCCACACGGCACCACCACCGCCTTCCCCCAGCAGCGAGCCGCTGACCATTTCAGCCGGCTCCCCCAGGATGGCCACTACATCAGCCCGGTCCATGCCGTCATTGATCCGGGCATAGTTGGCGCTGGTCAGCCGGGAAGTGGCGCAGCCCGCAAGCAGGACAACCGCCACCCCGGCCACCAGCAGCCGGCGCATGCCGCCATGCCGGCCGGTCTTCATCGTGCCTTTCCGCCGTTACGCGATACCACCACGTAAAACTTGCGTACCGGCTCGCAGACTTCGAACTCGCCACGAAAACCTGCCGGAATCACGGCAGCGTCCCCGGCCCGCACTTCGACAGCCACACCGTCGGCGTCCCACAGCCGTACCCGGCCCTCCAGCACGGCAAAGAACTCCTCCTTGTCCGCAGCAAACGCAATGCGCCAGCGGCCGGTTTCGCAGGCCCACACACCAGCGGACACCACGCCGTCATCACTGTCGTAATGGTTCCAGGTCGTCCGGCGCGGCTGACCGCTGACCCGGCGATCCTCGCGTGGCTCGTCGTACACCGGAATCGGGCACACATAGGAAAAGAGGCAAATTGACGGATTCATGACCAGCCTTTCAATACCTGACGCAGTTGCCTGCCCATCTTACGTGAGCCGGTTCAGTAATCCATGCCCAAAGTCAGATAAGCCGTCAGTTTGCCGCCCTCCGCATAGCCCACACCCAGAAACAGCGGCCCCAGCAGACTGTCGGCTGCCGCAAACAGCGAACCTGCCGGAATCCAGCCGGTTTTTTGCGCGTAACCGTCCGGCACACCCCAGACCCGCCCCGCCTCCAGCGAGCCGCCCAGATACAGGCCGCTGCCCAGCGCCGAAGGCAGGCTGGCCACCCGCCGGTATCCCATCAGCCGTACCAGCGCAACCTTTTCGCCAACCAGCTGGTCAGCCTTGTAACCCGACAGGTTCAGGAATCCGCCCAGGGTCGAAAACTCGTCCACTTGCAGGCTGTCAGACTGCAACAGTGCCGAGCCCTTGAAGGTCACACGCAATACGGTATTGGCATCAAAGGGATACGCCTTGTCCAGACTCATCAGCAAGCGCCGGGTTTCATCGTCATCCCCCAGCCCCCGGATGCCCTGGTAAGCATGCAGCGTCGCCAGATATCCGCTGCGCGGCAGTCTGGGACTGTCGAACTGGTCGACCACCAGTGAAGCCTCGATCCCGCCGACCGGATTACGCCGGCCTTCACGTCCGAATACACCCGGATCACCAAGACTCAGCCTGGTTTCATCATGCCCGTGCGTCAGCCCAACACGGACCTCACCGTAATTGCCCAGCGACCGGCCGCCACCGACCGACAGCCGCGGAGAGCTGATGTCAAAACGGGCAATCTGTTCACCCTCCCGGTTGAACAGGGTAAAGGGGCGCTGGCTGTAACCGGCAGCGGCGTAACCAAACCACGGGTTGCCGACCGACAGCGGCTGGTACCACTCGGTACCGAAGGCATCCTTCTGCCCAAAGCGGACTACATTACGCCACTCGGCTCCGGCGGCATTCAGCCAGCGCCGGGTGTAGCCGAAATTCAGGTTAAAGGTGGATTCCCCGCTGGTTTCCGAGGCAAACGTCATCCCGAACCGTAGATAGTTGGGCGCGATGGAGCGATCCTCGGCCTGTACGTCAATGGCCACCCGGCCGTCTGCCTCATCCCTCAAGCCGTAATTCAAGCGCTCGTAATCGCCGCTGGCATAGGCTTCGCGCAGTGTCCGGTGCAGCTCTCCGGTATCCAGTGGCTGGCCTTCCAGCCGCTCCAGTGGCTGACGCAGCGCCTCGGGCGATACGTAGCGGGTTTCGGCGACCGTAATCCGGCTGACTTCCGGCTGGCGTTCCTCGACCTGCTGGTGCCTCTGTTGCCATGCCCGGTAGTCATCTTCGTCCAGCGACAACGCCGACAGGGCTTCGGCATGCTGGCGAATGGCCTTCCGCCCCAGCTCGGCCAGCTGCGGGCTGGCACTGAAGCTGGCGCTGGTGTAGTTACCCAGATCCGGCCGGATGAAAATATCCCGCTTGTCGAGATAGCGCATTTGCTGGCGTACGTTCTGCTGCACGCCGATGTTGGTGGCCTGCGCTACCACGTCAAGCACCGAGCGGATGGCGCCCGGCTTGAGCGACGGCGTACCGACATCCACCACGATCAGGATGTCGGCACACTGGTTTTTCAGGTTCTGGATCGGCAGCTGGCGGGCCAGGCCACCATCGACCAGCAGGCTGTCGCCGTAGGGCACCGGATCAAACAGGCCCGGCACCGCCATGCTGGCTCGCAAGGCCGTGGCCAGGTCTCCGCTACGGAAGGTCACCGGCTCGCCGGTGGTCAGGTCTGTCGCCATGGCCTGAAACGGGATCGGCAGGGCATCAAAGCTGTCCCGGTGTACGTTGCGCGCCAGATCACGGATGAAGAGGTCGATTTCCTGTGAATTGATCGCACCTCGCGGCAGTTGCAAACTGCCATCGCGCACGCCGACGGCAAAATCGAAATAGTTGAGGAAATCGTCGCGCTTGACGGTAAACGGCACGTTGGAGCGGGCAGCCCGCCCGGCCAGCATGGCATCCCAGTCGGCATCAGCAAACTGCTGCTGCAATTCGGCCACCGGCCGCCCGGCAGCATAGAAACCACCGATCAGCGCACCGGCCGAAGCACCAGCCAGACAGTCGATCGGGATGCGCAGGCGTTCCAGCTCCTCCAGCACCCCCAGGTGGGCAAAGCCTCGCGCGCCGCCGCCCCCCAGTACCAGACCGATGCGCGGGCGCTCGGCATTGGCGGATGCGGCCTGGGTCACCAGCGGCAACACGCAGGCCAGACTGCACAGAGCCATACTAAACAGTTTTTTCAAGGACATTGGGCATCGCATCCGGCAATAACGACGCCATTATAGAGGGGCACCTGTTGCCGCCGTGCATTTGCAACCCGAAAAGCCCCGGCTGTTGCAGTTGCCGCGTCGCCGTCCGGAACACGCTGTTAAAATGCCGGCAATCAACCTTCACTACCGACAAAGCGATTGCCCCATGTTTTCCCGTCTGGTCCTGGCTTCCAACAACGCCGGCAAACTGCGCGAATTCAGCGCGCTCCTGGCTCCGCTCGGCGTTGACGAAGTCCTGCCGCAGCGCGCCCTGAATGTTCCCGAGGCCGAAGAACCCTACGGCACCTTTCTGGAAAATGCCCTGACCAAGGCCCGTCATGCCAGCCGCCTGACCGGCCTGCCGGCACTGGCCGATGATTCCGGCCTGTGCGTCGATACCCTGGGCGGTGCGCCAGGCGTGCTGTCGGCACGCTTTGCCGGCGAGCCGAAATCGGATGCCCGCAACAATGCCTACCTGCTGGAAAGACTGGCCGGCAACACCCGCCGCCGGGGACATTACTACTGCGTGCTGGTGCTGGTCCGCTCGGAGGACGATCCGCAGCCGATCGTGGCCGATGCCATGTGGCCAGGCGAAATCCTGACCGCCCCGCGCGGTGACGGCGGATTCGGCTACGACCCGCTGTTCTGGCTGCCGGACCACCAGTGCTCGGTCGCCGAACTGGACCCGGCCACCAAAAACCGTGACAGCCACCGCGGCCAGGCCCTGCGCCAGCTGGTCAGCAAGCTTGAGGCCCTGCGCTGACATGGGCCCCAGTCTGATCGCCACCCCGCAGAAAGCCGGGGAGCTGACCGTCCTGCCCCCGTTGTCGCTCTACGTGCATGTGCCGTGGTGCCTGAAAAAATGCCCGTACTGCGACTTCAATTCGCACGGCGTGCGCGGACCGGTGGACGAGGCCGGCTACATCGATGCCCTGCTCGCTGATCTGGACCAGTCACTGCCGCTGGTCTGGGGCCGGTCACTGAAAACGGTGTTCATCGGTGGCGGCACGCCGAGCCTGCTGTCTGCCGAAGCATTCGACCGCCTGTTGTCAGGCGTGCGTGCGCGCCTGAAGCTCGACCCGCAGGCCGAGATCACGCTGGAAGCCAACCCCAGCACTGCCGAGGCGGGCCGCTTCCGCGAATACCGGGCCGCCGGCATCAACCGGCTGTCGATCGGCATCCAGAGTTTTGACGACCGCTTCCTGCATGCGCTCGGCCGCGTCCACGATGGCAAGGAGGCCCACCTGGCGGCTGATCTGGCGGCCGACACTTTCGATACCTTCAATCTTGACCTGATGTATGCCCTGCCCGGCCAGACCCTGGCCGAGGCTCAGGCCGACGTCACGGCGGCCGTGGCGCACCGTCCCACGCATCTTTCCTGCTATCACCTGACGCTGGAACCGAACACGCTGTTTGCTGCCGCGCCCCCGGCCGGGCTGCCGGACGATGACACCTCGGCCGACATGCAGGAAGCCATCGAAGCCAGGCTGGCCGAAGCCGGCTTTTGCCACTACGAAACCTCGGCCTTTGCCCGCCCCGGATTCGAAAGCCGCCACAACCTCAATTACTGGACGTTTGGCGACTACCTGGGTATCGGTGCCGGTGCCCATGGCAAGATCAGCTTTGCCGACCGCATCGTGCGGCAGATGAAGCACAAGCAGCCGCAGGCCTACCTGGAGGCCGTCGCCCGTGGGCAGGCGGTCCAAAACGAGCACGAAATTGCCGTGGTCGACCGGCCGTTCGAATTCATGATGAATGCGCTGCGCCTGACCGGCGGCGTGCCAACGCCCCTTTTCAGCGAACGCACCGGCGTACCGCTGGCCCGCATCAGCCGCGAGCTGGCCGAGGCCGTCCGGCAGGGTCTGCTGGATGCCGATCCGGCCCGGCTGGCACCCACGCCCCAGGGGCAACGCTTCCTCAACGACCTTCTGACCCTGTTCTTGCGCGATGCCGGCCAGGCCGCGCCTTATGCTACGGAGACTTGACATGGCCAAAACCATCATCCACACCGACCGGGCCCCGGCAGCCATCGGTGCCTATTCGCAAGCCGTGCGCGCAGGCGACACCGTCTACCTGTCGGGCCAGATCCCGCTTGATCCGGCCACCATGCAGCTGGTGGACGGCATCGAAGCGCAGATCCACCAGGTGTTCAAGAACCTGTCGGCAGTCTGCGAAGCCGCCGGCGGATCGCTCAATGACCTCGTCAAGCTGAATGTCTACCTGACGGACCTCTCTCACTTTGCCAGGGTCAACGAAATCATGAGCCAGTACGTCAGCGAACCGTTCCCGGCCCGCGCAGCCGTCGGCGTGGCCTCGCTGCCGCGCGGCGCCCTGGTGGAAGCCGAAGGCGTGCTGGTGTTCTGAAAACCCGCAATTGATACCTTGCCCGCCACCCGCCATTCCGGCGGGTTTTTTCTGGTCCGGCGATTCAGGCACTACATTGAATACATCCTGAATGGTCTGGAATCCTGTCATGTGGTCTGTCGTGCGCATCCTGTGGTTTTGTCTGTGGTGGACGGTTGCTCCGGCGTGGGCGCAGACACCTCCGCCAGTGCCGGCTGCCGTACCTGCCAGCGCTGTCCTGACGATCGACCAGCGCGACGTGATGACTTTCCGGGTGCCGCTGCTCGGCTATCCGCCCGCCGACCGGGCCTCCATTGCCACCGAGCGCATCCGCAACATGCTGTCTGCCGGTGCAACCCGCCCGGTCACCATGCAGCGGGCCGGCCAGAATTACTACATCGAGATGGACGGCCGCTACCTCTTCACCGTCCAGCCTGGTGATGCCAACCCGCTGACGGCAGAAACCCAGGAGCAGGTGGCACAACATGCAGTCGACACCCTCAACCTGATCATCCGCGAACGAAACGAGCTGGCCGGTCCCGGCCAGCTGGCACTGGCACTGCTGAAAGCGGCACTGATCATCCTGATCACCGCCCTGCTGATCAATTTCGGCATCCGCATCCGTCGCTGGTGCGTGCACTGGATCGACAACCACTGGCCACGCGAAGTGAGCTGGCTGGCCGGGCCACTCTGGCTGCGTTCGGCCTACCGCTTTACCCATCTGGTCCATGCCCTGTGGGTGCTGGCACTGCTCTACACCAGCCTCAGCCTGCTGCTGTCGGTGTTCCCGCTGACCCGCGCCTGGGGCGAGGCGCTGAACCAGTACCTGCTGGACCTGCTGTTCCGGTTTGGCGATGCACTGGTCGAAGCCCTGCCCGGCCTCGGCGTGGTCATCGCCATACTGGTCCTGACCCGCATCACGGTCCGCCTGCTGGGCTACGTGCTGTCCCGGGTGGAAAAAGGCGAGCTGGAGCTGCCGTTTTTCGACCAGGACACGGCCGGCACCACCCGCAAGCTGCTGACCGTGCTGCTCTGGCTGTTCGCCCTGGCCATGATTTACCCGTATCTGCCGGGGTCCAACACCGAGGCTTTCAAGGGTCTGTCGGTCGTACTGGGCCTGATGGTGTCGCTGGGTGCATCCGGCGTGGTCAGCCAGTTTGCCAGCGGGTTGATCCTGATCTATTCGCGCTCGCTCAAGGTCGGCGAATACGTCAGCGTGGCCGGCGAGGAAGGCACGGTGCAGGCCATCGGCCTCTTTGCCACCCGCATCCACACCAACATGCGCGAAGAAATCAGCATCCCCAATTCGGTGCTGGTCAGCCAGAGTGTCAAGAACTACTCGCGGCTGGCAGCGGGCGGCGGCGTCATCAGCAGCGTCCAGCTCACCATCGGTTACGCCACCCCCTGGCGCCAGGTGGAAGCCATGCTGCTGGAGGCTGCGCACCGCACCCGCGGCGTGCGGCAGGAGCCGGCGCCCTTCGTGTTCCAGACTGCCCTCAGCGATTTCTACGTTGAATACAGCCTGCGCGTCTCGCTGGACGAACCGGCCCAGCGCGCCCGGATCCTCGACGAGCTCAACAGCCATATTCTCGATGTCTTCAACGAATACGGCGTGCAGATCACTTCGCCCCACTACGAGGGCGATCCGGCCGAATTGCAGGTCGTGCCGCCAGCCAACTGGTATGCCGCACCGGCCCGTCCGCCCCAGGACCGGCCAGCCTGAAAAAACAACGCCCCGGCAAGGCCGGGGCGTCGGAAACTGCATTGCTGCGGACCGGGTCAGAGGTTCTTGACCAGCACCCAGCCGATCAGGACCGGTGCGAAGTAGCGGCAGGTAATCTTCATGGCCGGCAGCAGCGGGGCAAAACGGCTGTTGGCGATCAGCTGGGCCGAGACCACGTCCCACACCTTCCAGCCGGCCAGGATGGCGGTAAACACGCCCCCCAGCGGCATCAGCAGATTGGACGTTGCATAGTCCAGCAGGTCGAACACGCCTTTGCCGAACACGGTGTAATCCGCCCAGATGCCCAGCGACAGCGAGGCCGGCACACCGAGGGCAAACATCAGCAGCGCCATCACGATGGCAGCCGGCACCCGCTTCATGCCGAATTCATCGATCATGAAGCTCGTCACCACCTCCATCAGCGACACCGACGAGGTCAGCGCAGCCACCAGCAGCAGGGTGAAAAAGGCAATGGCAAAGAACTGGCCGCCGACCATGTGCGAGAACACGGCAGGCATGGTGATGAAGGTCAGCCCCGGGCCGGCGGACGGGTCAAAACCGAAGGCAAACACTGCCGGCAAGACCATCAGGCCCGCGAGGAAGCACACCAGCGTCGTCAGCGTCACCACCCACATGGCTGAGCCTGGAATCGACGTGCTCGACTGCACGTACGAACCGTAGGTGATCATGGCGCCCATGCCGAGGGACAGCGAGAAGAAAGCTAGGCCCAGTGCATCGATCACGGTCGAAGCCGTCACCCGCGAGAAATCCGGCGTCAGGAAATACGCCACCCCTTCCATCGCGCCCGGCAGGGTCAGGCCGCGCACGATCAGGCCCAGCATGAGGATGAACAGCGCCGGCATCAGGAACTTGGACAGTTTTTCAATGCCGTGCTGCACACCGCCCAGCACCACGCCGACGGTCAGCGCCATGAAGCCGGCGTGATACCACAAGGGTTCGGTCGGGTTGGCGATGAACCGGCCGAATGCCTCGCCCAGCGCCTTCGGGTCGCTCGACAGCGCAGTGCCGCCGATCGACTTGACCAGATAGGCGATGGTCCAGCCACCGACCACGCTGTAGAACGACAGGATCAGGAAGCCGACCAGCACACAGATATAGCCGACCACCGACCACGGCTTGCCGCCGAGCTTGCGGAAAGTGCCGACGGCGCTGTCATGCGCAGCACGGCCCATGGCCATCTCGGCCATCATCAGCGTCACCCCGAGCGTGAACACGAACGCAAGGAAAATCAGCAGGAAGGCACCGCCACCGTTCTGGGCAGCGACGTAGGGAAATTTCCAGATGGCGCCAAGGCCGATGGCCGAGCCGGCAGCAGCAAGAATGAAACCGAGGCGAGAGCCCCATTGTGAACGAGCCATGTAAACAGTCTGAATCAATCGGATTGGCAGAGCACGGCCACAGCCAGCTTCAGGCTGGCGGCCGTGCGGCGAAAGTGGAGCTGAGCGCATGGCCTGCATGCACGGAACTCTCCCGACTGTGGGTGAGCGGAAACTTGCCGCGACCGCCGCGTTTGTGACGCGCGGTCGTTCTGGGTTCCGGTTCCAACTCCGATCGCCTCCGGGAAGCCTTCCGTTTTGCGGAATGAATCACTGACCCGGAGAAGTTCCGTAGACTATATACAAAGTCATTATCGGTTTTAAGAATAAATATTCGGTATTGCAGCCATAAATCCCTGTTTTTATCCTGACAAAACAGCAGGATAAATATCTGCGCGCCACAATCTGCCTGACATCGGCATATTTCGGCAGCTTTTTGGCGATTTTTCCGGACCGTTCCCTGAAAACGCTGTTTTTTCCGGCCAGACACGCCAGGATTGTGAAGTTTTTAACAGGAGGGTCCTGGCACATGAGAAAACAGCCCCTGCGGACTGAACCACAGGGGCTGACGAATGGTTTGCAGCTGATCAGCGGCAGGCGTCGGCCAGAATCCTGGCAGCGCGTTCGGCATCAATACAGCCGGATTCACCCAATGGCAGCATATTGTGCTGTTTCAGTGCCTCAAGAATGTGGCTGGCGCAATCAACATCTTCAATGTCGGTATCACGCAGGCACACCGGCAGGCCCAGCGCACGGTAAAACGCCTCCAGCGCCACGATGGTGCCGCGCGCCAGCTGTTCGCCTTCACCGGTCAGGCCAAACACCCGGGCGCCCATCCGCTCCAGCCGCGCCTGCTTTTCCGGCAGGGTTTCGCGCAGCAGGGCCGGTTGCACCAGGGTAAGAGTGCGTGCGTGGTCAAGGCCGTAGCGGGCGGTGAATTCGTGCCCGATCCGGTGCGTGGCCCAGTCCTGGACCACGCCCTGGCCAATCAACCCGTTCAGCGCCTGGTTGGCACTCCACATCAGCGACTCCAGCCATTCAGGCTCGCGGCGCATGTCAAAGCGCTGAGCCAGGTCGTGCAGCGTATTCAGCAGCACTTCGGCGTAGCCGGTCTGTACCGGGGTCTGGCCGGGCCGGGTCAGATACTGCTCGCAGACATGCACAAAGGCATCGGCCAGTCCGTTGACCAGCTGGCGGTCCGGCAGACTGGCCAGCACCGAAGGGTCAAGCACGGCAAAGTGCGGATAGACATGCTCGCTGGCAAATGCCAGTTTCTCGCCCGTGGCGCGCCGGCTGACGACCGAATTGACATTGGATTCCGACCCGGTGGCGGCCAGGGTCAGCACCACGCCCAGCGGCAGCGCGGCCTGCGGTACGTGGCGGTGCGTCAGGATGTCCCAGCCTTCGCCGTCGTAGCAGGCGGCAGCGGCCACGTATTTGGCACCGTCAATCACCGAACCGCCACCGACGGCCAGCACATAGTCCAGACCTTCGGCCTTGGCCAGGGCCACTGCGCGGTCCAGCGTCGAGACATCGGGATTGACTTCCACCCCGGCAAACTCCACCACAACACGCTCGCCCAGGGCAGTGCGCACCTGCTCCCAGACGCCGTTGCGCTTGATGGAACCGCCTCCGTACATCAGGAGGACTCGGGCGCCGGCGGGCACCAGACCGGCCAGGGCAGCAATCTGCCCCTGGCCAAAAACGATACGGGACGGGTTGGCAAAACTGAATTTCATGAATCGGCTCCTGACACCTGCCAGCCCGGGCTGGCAACAAACAAGGAGCCAATCGTCGTCCGACTCGGCCATTCCTGCAAGCCGGCTGACCTTTTTGACGACAAAACCCCCGCGGCACCGGACAGGCGCGGCGGGGGCCGGACTGCGTCAGGCGCTCAGGCTTCGATCTGTTCGAGCTTGCCCAGGAGGGATTGCAAACGCTCGGACCATTGCTTGCGTTCATCACGCAGCTTCTGGTTTTCCTCGTTCAGCATGGTGTGCTGGGCCTTGAGTTCGTCGATCTCCATTTTCATCAGCATGACCTGGTCGGTCAGGGCGCCAATCCGGGTTTCCAGCTGGTCCAGCAATTCGGTCGACATGGTTTCACTCCCTGGGTAAAGACTGCACATTCGCAAGGTGACGGGGCGACATGCCACGCATTTTTTATCGATAGTATCAACCCCGTTGCAGTTTCGGGGCAACCCGCTCCTCCGGCCGGACAACCGGCGGCATGCATCACCCGGGTTCTCTACATTTTGCGACATGCGCTTACACGCGCGCAGCCAGGCTTGCCGCATACTGGCAGTCATTCCAGCTGACGTGTCTGACCATGAAAATCCTGCACACATTTTCCGTTCTGGGCCTGGCCGGACTGTTGGCCCTGCCGGCGGCCTTTGCCAGCGGACAGGGGGACGCCCTCCTGGGAGGCGCCATTGGCGGCGGTGTCGGCGCTGCCCTCGGCCACCAGTTTGGCGGTCGTGACGGAGCCGTCATCGGTGGCGCGCTCGGCGGTGCCGCCGGGGCTGCCATCGCTGTACCGCGCGAGCGCCACTACCGGCCGGCTCCGCGCCATTACTACCACGAAAAACAGTACCGCAAACGCCATCACCGGTATCGCCGCTACCATGACTGGGACGACTGATCCTGCCGCCGGCAGTACACCGGACCGCAGCATCGGGCCTGCCCGGACCGGTCAGCGAGCGGGGGCCGGTCGGGCTTTTTCCGTAACTGCCTGAATCACCACCGGCCCGCTCCGCTACAAACCTTCACCCGGCCCGCTGCCCCGGCTGGCAGCAGGACCTGCATTCCCGATGATGGCCAGTCCGGTCGGGCCAGCCTTGCCCGCCATATCAGTCCGGCGTAACGGCAGCAACGGCCATCCCTGCCGGCTACCGGCTCCGCCTTGCACGGCCAGACGGCTTCTGTACTCGCCATCACGCCCTGCCGGTTCCATTGTGCCGCGCGGTATCTCCTTCGGGTCGTGGAAACATGCCCAGGAGCAGCATGAACACTTCCGGCTGGCCTGCCCCAAAACACCGCGTGGCGCAACACGGTAAAGGCCCGTGCCAGGCACCTGCCCCGGCCTGTTGCCCGCCGGCATGCCCTCCGCCGGCCTGGGCACCATCATGGTGCGCATCGTTGCCTTGCCCTGGCTGCAACCGCTCCTGGATACCCCGCGTGCCGGTCCGCAAGGCTGGCATGGTGCTTGCAACAGCATCCGGCATGATCCCTGACGGAGCCGTGCATCATGCCGAACCTGCATTCGCCGCCAGCCGGGCATTTCGACGAAATGCTGCTGGCAGACGGACAAGCCCGTGAGCACTACCGGCCCTATCTGGCCTGGCTGGCCGGCCGTGACGACGACTGGCTGGCCGCGCGTCGCCGTGAAGCAGACGGGCTGTTCTTCCGCGGAGGCATCACCTTCGCCGTATACGGTGACGAAGCCGGCGCCGAGCGGCTGATTCCGTTCGACGCCGTTCCGCGCATCCTGCCCGCAGCAGACTGGCGCCTGCTGGAACGCGGGCTGACGCAGCGCGTGGCCGCCCTCAATGCCTTCCTGCACGACCTCTACCACGAGCAGGCCATCATTGCTGCCGGCATCATTCCGGCCGGGCTGCTGCTGACCAACACCCAGTTCCAGATGGCCATGCAGGGCGTGGGCCTGCCCAACCGGACATACGCCCACATTGCCGGCATCGACATCATCCGCCATGCCGACGGGCGTTTTTACGTGCTGGAGGACAACCTGCGCGTGCCGTCCGGGGTGTCGTACATGCTGGAAAACCGCAAGATCATGATGCGGCTGTTTCCGGAGCTGTTTGCCCGGCAACCGGTCGCGCCGGTCGAGCACTACCCCGACCTGCTGCTGCAAACCCTGCGCGAATCCACCGAGGTCGAACAACCCGCCATCGTGGTCCTGACTCCCGGCCCGCACAACTCGGCCTATTTCGAGCACGCCTTCCTGGCCCGCCAGATGGGCGTGGAGCTGGTCGAAGGCCCCGATCTTTTCGTCAAGAACGAGCATGTCTGGATGCGCACCACCGCCGGGCCGCAGCGGGTGGACGTGATCTACCGCCGGGTGGACGACGCCTTTCTCGACCCGCTGGCCTTTCGCAGCGACTCGCTTCTCGGCGTGCCGGGCCTGCTGTCGGTCTACCGCAAGGGCAACGTGGTGCTGTCCAACGCCATCGGCACCGGCGTGGCCGACGACAAGTCGGTGTATCCCTTCGTGCCCGACATGATCCGCTTTTACCTCGGCGAAGAACCGCTGCTGGACAACGTACCGACCTGGCAGCTGCGCCGCGATGAAGACCTGGCCCATGTGCTGGCGCACTTGCCCGAGCTGGTGGTCAAGGAAGTCCACGGTGCCGGCGGTTACGGCATGCTGGTCGGGCCGGCGGCCAGCGGAGCCGAGCTGGAAAACTTCCGCGCCCGCATCCTGGCCCGGCCGGACAACTACATCGCCCAGCCGACGCTGTGCCTGTCGTCCTGCCCTACCTTTGTCGAGGCCGGCATCGCCCCGCGTCATATCGACCTGCGCCCGTTCGTGCTGTCCGGCCGCCAGACGCGCATGGTGGCCGGCGGCCTGACCCGCGTGGCGCTGGCAGAGGGATCGCTGGTGGTGAACTCGTCGCAAGGCGGCGGCACCAAGGACACCTGGGTTCTGGAGGAGTAATCATGCTGTCGCGTACCGCATCGCATCTCTACTGGATGAGCCGCTATCTGGAGCGGGCCGAAAACCTGGCGCGGGCACTGGACGTCAGCCGCGAACTGGCCCTGCTGCCGCAGGGACGCGACCTCAAGGAGGACATCGCCATCCCGCTGGCCCTGACCGGCACACGGGCAGCCTTTCTGGCCGTTCACCGCGACATCACCCCTGCCGGCCTGTGGCAGACCCTGGGCTTTTCGCTGGACGAACCGGCCTCGATCGCCTGCTGCCTGAAGCGGGCGCGCGAAAATGCCCATGCGGTGCGGGGCAGCATCACCGCCGATACCTGGGAAACCCTCAACACCACCTGGCTGGAACTGAGGGCGCGGCTGGCCGCACCGGACATTGATCCCGGAGCATTCTCCGACTGGGTCAAGGACCGCTCGCACCTCTTTCGCGGCATCGTGTTCGGCACCAGCCTGCGCAACGACGCGTTCAATTTCCTGCGGCTCGGTACATTCGTCGAGCGGGCCGACAACACCGCCCGCCTGCTGTGCGCCCATGCCGCCGTCCGCGAGCGGGGTGCCGACGCCTATTACCCGCTGCTGGCGCTGCTGCGCTCGGTCAGCGCCATCGAGGCATACCAGAGCTGCTACCGCGACAGCCTGACCCTGCGGCGGGCGGCTGAACTGCTGGTCCTGCGACCCGACCTGCCCCGCAGCCTCAAAAGCTGTCTCGACGAAATCTCCGTCTTGCTGCCGGCAGGCGGACGGCAGGTGCCCCAGGTCCGGCGGCGGGTGGCCGAGCTGGAGGCCATGCTGACGTGGGGGGACATCGACGACGTACTGGCAGAAGGACTGCCACACTATCTGGCCGGATTTCTGGACGAGCTGCACCAGCTCGACACCGGCATCCAGCACGCATACCTGGAGGCGCTATGAAACTGCTGGTCCAGCACCGCACGGTTTACCGTTACGACGAACGCGTCGCCCACAGCACCCAGTACCTGCGGCTGACACCGGCCGACTCGGCCCGCCAGCATGTGCTCGACTGGCAGCTGGGCCTGCCGGCCCGCGCCGTCCGCAGCCGGGATGCCTTCGGCAACTGGCTGCACACCCTGACGCTGGATCATCCGCACCACGAAATCCTGATCCAGGCCAACGGCACGGTTGAAACCCGCGACGGACCGGCCATCGAAACCGACCCGGCTTCGCCTCTGCCCTACCTGCGCCACACGCCGCTGACCATGCCGGACCGTGCCATCCGGCAGTTTGCCGCTCCGTTTGCCGAACTGGTCGGCAGGGAGCCTGCCACCGGGCTGGAGGCCATGCTGCATGCCCTTCTGGATGCCATGCCCTACCTGCCGGGCCGGACCGATGCCACCACTCCGGCTGCCGCAGCCTTCGCAGCCGGTGCCGGCGTCTGCCAGGACCACGCGCAGGTGTACGTCGCCGCCTGCCGCTCGCTGGGTGTGCCGGCCCGCTATGTCAGCGGCTATCTCTATGCCGAAGACCAGCCGGAAGTGGCCAGCCACGCCTGGGCCGAAGTCCGCATCGGCGACGACTGGCACGGTCTGGATCCGTCCAATGGTTGCCGGGCCGACGGCCGCTACCTCAAGCTCGCCGTCGGCATGGATTATCTGGACGCCTGCCCGGTACGCGGTGTGCGCATCGGGGGCGGCGGAGAGCGCCTCGACAGCGACGCATGGGTCGGACAGTCCCTCCAGCAACAGCAGCAATGACGACAAGGCCCCGCCATGACCTACTGCGTTGCCCTCAACCTTGACGCTGGCCTGGTATTCGCAGCCGATACCCGCACCAATGCCGGCGTCGACCACATCGCCTCGTTCCGCAAGCTGACCGTGCTGGTTGCCACGCAGGAAAGAACGGTGGTGGTACTCAACGCCGGCAACCTGGCCACCACCCAGTCGGTGCTCAATCTCGCCCGGCGACGCCAGGACGAGGCCGGGCAGCATGTCGGCAACCACAGCTGCTTTTACGACATTGCCGGTGAGCTGGGCCAGACGCTGCGCGAGGTCATCCGGCAGGAAAGCGGGGGACAGGACTGCGGCAGCGGTATTGATTTCGGCGCCAGCCTGATCGTGGGCGGCCAGATTGCCGGTGACATTCCCCGGCTTTTCCATGTCTATCCGCAGGGCAACTTCATCGAATCCTCGCCTGACACGCCTTATTTCCAGATCGGTGAAGCCAAGTACGGCAAGCCGATCCTTGACCGGGTCATCACCCTCGCCACCCCGCTGGCCGAAGCGCTCAAGTGCGTGCTGATCTCGTTTGATTCGACCATCCGCAGCAACCTGTCGGTCGGCCTGCCGATCGACACGCTGGTGCTGCCGCGTGACAGCCGGCAGCCGGTCCAGCAGCGCATCGACGCCGAACAACCGTATTACCGGCAGCTGCGCCGGCAATGGGGCGAGGGGCTGCGGCGGGTATTCGGTGAACTCGATGACGCCGACTGGATGCGGGGGCTATAACAGACACACCGTTCGCTCCGAGGAGACAAGGTCATGACCCCGATTGCCGAAAGCGCCCTTGAACAGCTCTTTCTCGCCGCCCGCACCCATCACGCCTGGCAGCCGCGCGAGGTGCCGGATTTTGTGCTCGAGCAGCTCTACGACCTGCTGCGCATGGCACCCACCAGCGCCAACTGCCAGCCGGGCCGGTTCGTGTTCGTCAAGTCACCCGAGGCCAAGGTCCGGCTGCGCTCCTGCCTTGCGCCCGGCAATGTGGAGCAGACCATGCAGGCGCCGGTGACGGTGATCGTGGCCTACGACCTCGAGTTCTACGAGCAGTTGCCGTTGCTGTTTCCGCATACCGATGCCCGCAGCTGGTTTGCCGGCAACGAGGCCCTGATCGAAGCCACGGCATTCCGCAACGGCAGCCTGCAAGGTGCTTACCTGATCATGGCCGCCCGGGCACTGGGGCTGGACTGCGGTCCGATGTCGGGCTTTGACAATACCGCTGTCGATGCCGAGTTTTTTGCCGAAAGCCGCTACCGCTCCAATTTCCTCGTCAACCTCGGTTACGGTGACGCCGCGCTGCTGCACCCGCGCAGTCCGCGACCGGCGTTCCAGGACACCTGCCGCATCATCTGACCGCAAACCGGCCGTGGTCCGCCGGCCCGACGCACACCGCCTGGCAGCACTGCGGCCAGGCAGGCTTGAGTTCACGGACGGATGTTCATTAGAATCGCCGCCCGTTTCGATCATTAATGCCCGCCTGTGCGGGCATTCGGTTTTTTCATCCCATGCTGACTTCTGCCCGTTTTCTGGTGGTGCGCCTGCTGCCAGGCGAAGAATTGCTCGCCACACTGGACCGCATCGTCTGCCATCACCAGTTGCGCGCCGCCTGGATCGCCGGCGCGGTCGGCAGCCTGTCGGTGGCCAGCCTGCGTTTTGCCGGTGAGCCGGACACCACGGTGCTGACCGGCGCGTTTGAAATCATCCAGCTGTCCGGCACGCTGGAACCGGGTGGCGCCCACCTGCATCTGGCCGTATCCGACCGCCACGGTCACATGACCGGAGGACACGCCATGCCGGGCTCGATCATCCGCACCACCTGCGAACTGGTGATCGGCGCACTGGACGGACTGGCCTTTGCCCGCCGCCCCTGCCCGCAATCCGGCTACGACGAGCTGGTGATCGAAGCGCCGGCCTTTTCCCCCTCACCGACCCTGACCGCATGAAACCTGTCTTTTCTACCCGCACGCTGACACTGATGTCGGCCGGCATCGCCATCAACATGGTCATCGGCCAGCTCGCATCCATGCTCAAGCTGCCGGTTTTCCTCGATTCCATCGGCACCCTGCTGGTGGCCCTGCTGGCCGGACCGCTGGCCGCCATGACCACCGGTCTGGTCACCAACCTGATCTGGGGCCTGATCACCAGCCCGGTGGCCGCGGCCTTTGCGCCGGTAGCCGCCGTGATCGGTCTGGTGGCCGGCGTGCTGGCGCGCATGGGCGGCTTTCGCAGCCTGCCGCGCGTCCTGCTGTCCAGCCTCGTCATCACCTTGGCAGTGGTGCTGGTGGCCACGCCGATCCGCGCCTACCTCTTTGGCGGTGCCACCGGCAGCGGTGCCGACTTCGTGGTGGCCTATTTCAACGCCATGGGCAGCAAACTGCTCGAATCGGTCGCCATTACCGTGCTGGGCGTCAACCTGGCCGACAAGGTCATCAGCGCCCTGATCGCCTGGCTGATCGTGCGCGGGCTGGCCGAGCGGACCCGCAGCCAGTTTCCGCTGGCCGCCGCGGTACGCTGATGCATCCGTTTACCGGTCTGGTCTGGCTGTTGCCGCTGCTGCTGGCAACGCTGCGCCTGTCCGGCCCGCTGTGGCTGGGCCTGTTGCTGGCCGGTCTGCTGGCAGCACTGCTGCTGTGGCCTGCGGCACGACCGCGCCGCAAGGCCTGGCTGTGGGTGATGCTGCCGCTGGGACTGGGGCTGCTGCTGGTGCATGGCCAATGGCTGAACGGCTGGCTGGGCCAACCGCCGGCCAGCGACCGGATGGCCATTCTGCAACCGGCGCTGCTGCTGTGGCTGCGCGTCGGCACGGTTCTGGCCGGCACTCTGCTGTGGCTGTCCGGTACGACACCAGCCAGGCTGACCCGTGCCCTGCTGGCCAGTCGTTTGCCGGCCGGTCTGGCCTACCTGCTGGCCAGCCCGCTGCTGCTGTCCGAGCAGCTCAAGAGCCGGCTGGCGGCCATCATTGAAGCCCAGACTGCACGCGGGCTTGACCCGCGCGCGGGCTGGTGGCGACGCCTCGGGCATCTGGTTTCGCTGGCCGCTCCGCTGATCAGCTGGACGCTGGCCGATGTCAGCCACCGGGCCGCGGCACTGGAGTCGCGCGCCTTCCGCCGGCAACGGCATCGCACCACGCTTGATGCTCCTGCCAGCAAGCTGGCCGACCGCCGCTTGCAGCAGGCCGCTGGGCTGGCAACCATCATTCTGGCCGGGAGCTGGTTATGGCACTGATCCACCTGGCCGACGCTTCTCTCACCCGCAGCGGTGCCTCCGCACCAGCCCTGGCAGGACTGGCGTTTTCCGTTCCTGCCGGAGAAACACTGGCGGTCTGGGGCGGCAACGGCAGCGGCAAGACCACACTGGCGCACTGGCTGGCCGGCTGGGTGCCGGAACTGCTGGCGGCCAGCACCGAAGGAACGGCCACCTTTGACGGTATGCCGCTGACCGGCCGGCGGCCGGCCGACTGGGCGACCGACATCCAGTATGTCGGCAGCACACCGGCCAGCCACCTGACCGGCTGTGCCTTCAGCGTGGCCGAAGAAGTAGCGTTCGGCCCCGAGAACCTGGGCCAGTCACCGGACGCCATCCGCCAGGTGGTCAACACCAGCCTTGCGCTCTGTGATGCCGGCCATCTGGCCCACCGGCATCCGGCCAGCCTCTCGGGCGGGGAAACCCAGCGGGTGGTGCTGGCCGCCGCGCTGGCGATGCAGCCGCGCCTGCTGGTGCTGGACCAGGCATTCAGCCGCCTGACGCCGGCCGCTGCCCGCAGCTGTCTCGATACCTTGCACCGGCAGGTGCGCGGGCAAGGCTTGGCGCTGGTGCTGCTGGAATCACACTTTGACCTCGCCGCCCGCTACGCTGACCGGGCCGTCGTGTTGCAGGCCGGCCGGCAGGTGGCCAGCGGCACGCCGCGCGAGGTGATGGATACGGCCTTGCAGCATGTCACCGCCTGCGATGCCCTGCGTGCGGCACAGGCTGCCCGCGCTGCCGGACACTGGTGCCCGGACATTCCGGCCCCCGTCACGCCACTGGAAGCTTTGCAGGCATTTGCGGCCCAGAAATGAACTCCGGCAAGCCCGGGCTTGCCGTCATCATCGCCGGGCCTGGCTTGCAGGTCATGGATCATCCCCCTGCCGGGGGACCGGAAAGGAAGTCCCGACACATGCTGGAATTGGAACAGGCCGGCTTTGACTGGCCGGACGGCAGCCGGCAGCTGCAAGACATTTCCCTTACGCTGGCCGCCGGTGAATGCGCGGCCCTGGTCGGGGCCAACGGCGCGGGCAAATCCACCCTGCTCCGGCTGGCGTGCGGCCTGCTGCGCCCTGGTTCCGGCCGGGTGCGCCTGGCGGGTGTGGATACGCGCGAGGCCCGCCCGCCGGCACTGGCCCGGCTGGCCGGGCTGATGTTCCAGGAGCCGGAGCGGCAGATCTGTCACGCCCGGGTGGATCTGGAAGTCGGCTTTGCCCCGCGTCTTGCCGGTAGAACGGCAGCAGACATCCGCCGCCGGGTGGACGAGGCACTGGCCCTGACCGGACTGGAAGCCATGGCCCGGGCACATCCGCTGGACCTGGACGCCGGCGCGCGCCGCATGGTGACGCTGGCCAGCCTGATCGCACAGGCGCCCGGACTTTTGCTGCTGGACGAGCCGACCCGCGATCTGGATGCGGTCTGGCTGGCCCGGTTCGAGCGCTGGCTGGAGCACGCCAGGCATCAGGGGCAGGCCGTGCTGATGATCAGCCATGACCTTGATTTCGTGGCCCGCCATGCGTCACGCGTGCTGCATCTGGCAGAGCACCGGCTGGTGGCGGACGGCCCGCCGGAACGGGTGCTGGCCGATCCGCGCCTGCAATCGCTGGACGAGCTGCCGGCGCCTACCTTGCCGGCCCTGGGCCGGGGCCTCGGGATGCAGCCTGTCAGCCAGCCCGAGGCATTCGCCGCACAATGGGACGCATCCTGGCAAGATCGCCAAAACGGCCGGACGGCATGACAGGATATAATGCACATCCTGTTCATTCATGCCGGCGACACCGTCCATCATGCCCTACGCTCTCGTGCGACCGCTGCTTTTCAAGCTCGATCCTGAAAACACCCATCACCTGACTCTCAACACTCTGCGCACGCTGAACAACTGGGGACTGGACGGCTTTATCCACAAACGCGTGGCCGAGTGCCCGGTCGAGGTCATGGGACTCAAGTTCCCCAATCCGGTCGGTCTGGCTGCCGGTCTGGACAAGAACGGTGATTACATCGATGCACTGGCGGCCATGGGTTTCGGTTTCATCGAAATCGGCACCGTCACGCCCCGGCCGCAGGGTGGCAATCCCAGACCGCGGATGTTCCGCCTGCCGGCGGCCGAGGCACTGATCAACCGCATGGGCTTCAACAACGAAGGCGTGGACACGCTGGTCGCCAATGTACGGCGCGCCCGCTATCGCGGCATCCTCGGCATCAATATCGGCAAGAATGCCACCACGCCCAACGACAAGGCGATTGATGATTATCTGTACTGCCTCAACCGGGTCTACGAACACGCAAGCTATATCGCCGTCAACATTTCGTCGCCCAACACCAAAAACCTGCGCGACCTGCAATCGGGCGATGCACTGAATTCCTTGCTGAGTGCGCTGCGCATGCGGCAACTGGAGCTGGCCGACCAGCATGACCGCTACGTGCCGGTTGCCATCAAGATTGCTCCGGACCTTGAGCCGGGCATGATCGGCGAGATTGCCGACCTCCTGGCCTATCACCGCATGGATGCCGTGATCGCCACCAACACCACCATCTCGCGCAACGGCGTGTTGCACCTGCCGGGCGCGGTCGAGCTGGGGGGATTGTCCGGTGCGCCACTGGTCAGCCGCTCGACCGAAGTCATCACGGAGCTGTCGACGGCACTGGCCGGTCGCCTGCCGGTCATCGGCGTGGGCGGCATCACCCGCGGCACCGATGCCTGGAACAAGCTGGAAGCTGGTGCCACGCTGGTACAGGTCTACAGCGGACTGGTCTTCCGGGGACCTGGACTGATCGGCGACGTGGCCGATGCCTGCCAGTACTACTACGAACAGAATCCGGACAAGCGCGTGTTCAAGCGCGTCGTGCCGGTTACCGCAGAGGCTCCGGAGACTGCCGGCGACCCGGCAGCCGCAGAGGGCGCTCCGGCAACCGTCGCCCCGGGCGAGTTGGCCATTTCGCTGGATGAACCCGATCAGCCGCAGGGCGTTGCACCGGAACAGGCCACTGACAGTGCGGCAGAGGCCGCTCCCGCAGCCCTTCGGTCCGATACCTCGCCCAGGCAGCCCTGAGGCCGGTGATTTCGGGTGGCCAGCCGGCCGGTCGCACGGTATGGTGGTAAGTGCTTAATCGTTTTTCCGGAGCTTTACCATGTCCTATCTCCGTCCTCTCGCCCTTTTGGTACTGGGCGCCGTCACCTTGACCGGTTGTGCAACCTACTCGCCTGACGTGTATCAGGCCGGGCAGGTCCAGCAGGTCCAGTCTGTCGAGCTCGGAACGGTCGAGGCCGTGCGCAGCGTGCAGATCCAGGGCAAAAGCAACGAGCTTTACACCCTGGGCGGCACGGTGCTGGGCGGACTGGCCGGCAGTACCATCGGTCGTGGCACCGGCTCGGTGGCCGGTGCCGTGGCAGGTGCCATGCTGGGTGGTACGGCAGCCAATGCGCTGCAATCCAGTGGCGGTACCCAGCCCGGCCTGTCGATTACCGTGCGTCTGGACAGCGGCCGTCTCGTGAACATCGTGCAGAACGCCAACGTCAACATCCAGCCGGGGCAACGCGTCCAGGTGCTTTCCGGCGCCGGAGCTGCCCGGGTGGAGCCCATCTGAACAGCCGACCCGATCCTGCCGTCCGTAAAAAACACGGCTCCGGATTTCCGGAGCCGTGTTCTTGTGTCTGCCAGACTACTCAACCGAGCAGGAAAAATTCCACCAGCACGTTTTTCAGGACAAATCCCAATACACCGACAAACAAGGCCAGAAACAGCACGAACGTGCCAAAACGCCCTGCACCGGACTTTTTTCCCAGGTCCCAGATAATGAATGCCATAAAGCAGATCAGACCGCCAAGCAGCACAATCATCGACAGATTGGTAAACTGCTCTTCAGTCATGTGGCTTAAAAATTCCATCTTTTTGATCAGTCCCTTGCAGTAGGTGCCTGATTATACCCTCCGCCTCGGCGCGTGCATGCCATGTGTTTTCCGGCCCGACGCAAGGCGTGCATTCCGGCATCTGGCAAAAAAGACAGAGGCCATTCGTCTTTCCTGCCAAAACCGGCAGCTTCCCCCGCCTTTTCCGGTATTGTCAGCATTTACATCCGCATACAATTAAATGCGCACATTTTTTTACTGTCATTCGCTTTGACATAAATAAATACCATCACGATACTCGCCAGTCATGAGCGAATGCCATGCTTGAGGAGGACTTTCTTTCTGCCGGCATCCGCCCCCGTCATGTCATTTCTGAAAAACCGTGAACCAGGGAGCGTTATCCATGCATGCCCAAAAGCTGTTGTTAGTTTCTGCCGTGACCCTCGCCCTGGCTGCATGCGGCCAGAAAGAAGCCGCACCGACCCAGGCCGCCACTGCCGAGCCGGGTGAAGTAGTGGTCAAGATCGGTCATGCCGCACCGCTGTCGGGCCCGGTTGCCCATATGGGCAAGGATGCAGATAACGGGGTGGCCATCGCCCTGGATGAAGCCAATGCAGAAGGTCTGGTCATCGGCGGCCAGAAGGTCAAGTTCGAACTGGTCAGCGCCGACGATGCCGGCGATCCGAAAACCGCTACCCAGGTTGCCCAGCGCTTTGTCGACGACAAGATTGTCGGCCTGGTGGGCCACCTGACCTCGGGTCCGACCATCACCGCATCGAAGATCTACGCCGAAGCCGGCATCCCGCAGATCACCCCGTCGGCCACCAGCCCGCAAGTGACTTCGCAAGGTTACAAAAACGTCTTCCGCATGATTGCCGATGACGTGCAGCAAGGCCAGGCCATGGCCGAATTCGTGGTCAACAAGCAAGGCATCAAGAAGATCGCCGTGGTCGACGACCGCACGGCCTATGGCCAGGGCGTGGCTGACGAATTCGAAAAAGCCGCCAAGGCTGCCGGTGCCGAAATCGTCAAACGCGAATTCACCAATGACAAGGCCACGGACTTTACCGCCATCCTGACGGCCATCAAGGCCGCCAACCCTGATGCCATCTACTACGGCGGCATGGACGCCCAGGCCGGACCGATGGCCCGCCAGATGCAGAAACTCGGCATCAAGGCCAAGCTCTTCGGCAGCGACGGCCTCTATACGCCGGTATTCCTCCAGCTTTCCGGTGATGCCGGCGAAGGCCAGTACTCCAGCCAGCCGGGCGCTCCGCGCGACAAGCTGCCGGGCTACACCTCGTTTGAGGAAAAGCTGAAGGCCAAGACCGGTGCCGGTGTCGTGCTGTACTCCACCTATGCCTATGACGCTGCCCGTGTGCTGGTCGATGCCATGAAGCGCGCCGACTCGGTTGATCCGGCCAAGTATCTGCCGGCCGTGCAGCAATCGAAGTTCAACGGTGCCACCGGTCTGGTCGAATTCGACGAAGCCGGCAACCGCAAGAACGGCGCCGTGACCATCTACCAGGTACGCAACGGCCAGTGGGAAATCGCCGACGTGGTGGGTGGCGGTCAGTAAACCCGTTCCAGCCCTCATAAAGCCACTCCTCCCGGAGTGGCTTTTTCATTTCATGCCTGCTGCGCAATACCCGCGGTGTGCGGCCGGGCACGCGGATGCGTATGCATCCACCGGATGCATGCCAGACCAGGGTCAGCCGGTACCGGAAAAGCAGATGCGGCCCGTACCCTTGGATTACGATGCAGTCATGAAAATTGCAGCCATCTCCGATATCCACGGCAACCTTGCTGCACTGGATGCCGTGCTTGCCGACATCCGCCAGCGCGGAGCGGACCTCATCGTCAATCTGGGTGACATCCTGTCCGGCCCGCTGCAACCGCGCGAGACTGCCAGCCGCCTGATGGCACTGGATCTGCCGACCATCAGGGGCAATCACGAAAGACAGATCCTCGAGGCTGATCGCAGCAGCATGGGAGCCTCCGATGCATTTGCCGACGCAAACATCACGGCAGAACAGCGCCACTGGATCGCCAGCCTGCCTGAACAGCTATGGCTGTCTGACGAGGTGCTTCTGGTACACGGCACTCCCGGCAGCGACCTGGAATACTTCCTCGAAGTCATCACCGCCTCGGGAAGCCGGCCGGCCCGGCAAGACGAAGCTGCACGGCTGGCTGGCAACACACCGGCATCGCTGATCCTGTGTGGCCACACGCATTGTCCACGGGTCATGCAGCTGGATGACGGACGCCTGATCGTCAACCCCGGCAGTACGGGATTGCAGGCATACGAAGACAGCCACCCTTTTCTCCACCGCATGGAAACCGGCTCGCCGCATGCACGCTACGCCATGCTGGAACGCACGGCACGGGGATGGTCAGCCAGACTGCTGGCGGTTGCCTATGACTGGCATGCCGCTGCGGCAATGGCCCGGCAAAATGGCCGGGAGGACTGGGGCAGTGCACTTGAAACCGGATTCGTCAGTCATCGCCGCGCCACATGACCAACAGCCTGTCACGAGCCCGCTCCGGCTCATGACAGGCTGTTGCAAACCATCCGGCAAACACCTGACAACCTGCTCGCACTTCCACCATTGCCAACGCTGAAACATCACGCTGGCCAGTGCGAAAACATTACAGGAAACGGTCGAGAATCTTGCGGCTGATGCGGTCCAGCGCCTCCGGATCACGGATCAGGAAATGGATACCGTGACTGTCGGTAATCAGCAGCGTCGGCGGAGCCAGCCGGCGGATGTCTTCTTCGCCCTTGAGGGTCAGGCGCGTCATGCCGCGGTCGGTTTCCACCTCCCACTGGCAGGGACAGACGTAACCGGAGACCGCTTCGATACGCCGGATTTCAGGCATGAACTCGCGGCCTGCTAGGGCGTTCTCCACCAGTAGCCGCGTGGCGGCCGGCAGGTCGGCCAGCCTGTCGATCCAGGCCAGTTCGCGCCCGTCGGGCGACACCAGGGCAATGCCTTCTTCCGGCGCGGCAACGGGAAAAGCCCGGACCGGCGTCACGCCCTCATGGCTGGTACCATCAGGCGTCACCAGCACCAGCCGGCCAAACGGATTCAGGGACAGATCGGGATTCATCATGCTGGCGTATCCATTCAGGCTGCGGCAACGGCGTGGTTGGTCGGGCTGGGCAACTCGTGGTCACTCAGACGCTGCTGGGCCTGGTAAAGCCGGTAATAGGCGCCCTCTTCTTCCATCAGCTCGTCATGACTGCCCACCTCGACAACACGGCCACGGTCCAGCACCACCAGACGGTCGGCCTTTTGCAAGGTCGACAGCCGGTGGGCAATGGCAATCGTGGTACGGCCCTTGACCAGGTTGTCGAGTGCCTTCTGGATTTCCTTTTCCGTCTCGGTATCCACCGATGCCGTGGCTTCGTCCAGAATCAGGATTTTCGGATCAATCAAAAGTGCACGCGCAATCGAGATGCGCTGGCGTTCACCACCGGACAGGGCCTGACCGCGCTCTCCCACCAGCGAGTCGTAACCGTGCGGCAGGCGCAGGATGAATTCGTGCGCGTGCGCGGCACGGGCGGCCGCGATGATTTCGGCACGGGTGGCGCCGGGCTTGCCATAGGCAATGTTGTCGGCAATGGTGCCAAAGAACAGGAACGGCTCCTGCAATACCAGTCCGATATGCTGGCGGTAATCGGCGATGGCCAGCGAGCGGATGTCCACCCCGTCGAGCAGGATGGCACCCTCGCTCACATCGTAAAAACGGCAGATCAGGTTGACCAGCGTGCTCTTGCCCGAACCGCTGTGGCCGACAAGGCCGATCATCTCGCCTGGCCGGATGGTCAGGTCAATGCCGCGGCTGACCTGGCGGCTGCCGTAGCGAAAGCCGACCTGGCGCAGCTCGATGGCGCCCTTGACCGTGCGGATGGCTACCGGCTTTGCCGGCTCCGGTACATTGGACACATGGTCAAGGATGTCGAAAATCCGTTTGGCACCCGCCGCAGCCTTTTGCGTGACCGATACGATGCGGCTCATCGAATCCAGACGCGTATAAAAACGGCCGATGTAAGCCAGGAAAGCAGTCAGCACACCGACAGTGATCTGGTTTTGCGAAATCTGCCAGATGCCGAAGGCCCATACCACCAGAATGCCGACCTCGGTCAACAGGGTGACCGTGGGTGAAAACAGCGACCAGACCCGGTTGACCCGGTCATTGACCATGAGGTTGTGCCGGTTGGCTTCGCGGAAACGCTGGGCTTCGCGCTTTTCCTGCGCAAAGGCCTTGACCACCCGGATGCCGGGAATGGTATCGGCCAGCACGTTGGTGACCTCGGACCAGATGCGGTCCACTTTTTCAAAGCCGTGGCGCAGGTGGTCACGTACGGCATGGATCATCCAGCCGATGAACGGCAAGGGCAGCAGGGTCACCAGTGCCAGCCACGGATTGATCGAGAACAGGATCAGCGACGTCATGCCGATCATCAGGATGTCGGTGGCAAAATCCAGCAGGTGCAGCGAGAGGAACACGTTGATGCGGTCGGTTTCCGAGCCGATCCGCGCCATCAGGTCACCAGTGCGCTTGCCGCCGAAGTATTGCAGCGACAGCTTGAGCAGGTGCTCGTACGTGGTGGTACGCAGGTCAGCACCGATGCGTTCGGAAACCAGTGCGAGGATATAGGTACGTCCCCAGCCCAGTATCCAGGCGAGGACCGCAGAGGCCAGCAGCCCGCCCAGATAGAGGGAAACCAGATGCGTATCGATCGGTACGCCGTTCTGGTAAGGGATCAGCACCTTGTCCATCAGCGGCATGGTGAGGTAAGGCGGCACCAGCGTGGCAGCCGTGCTGGCCAGGGTCAGGATGAATCCCAGCAGCAGCTGCGGATAGTAGGGTCTGGCAAATCGCCACAGCCGGAACAGCGTCCAGGTGGAGGGCGGCTTGCCCTCGATGTGCGTGCAGACCGGGCATTCGTCTTCGCCTTCCGGCAATGGCAGGTGGCAGCTGGGACAAACGGCCTCGTGCTCGTCAGCCTCGGGCTCGACCCCCAGCAGCACGCGGTCTTGCTGCCGGACGAAGGTGTCGATCAGGCGCTGGGCTACGGGATTGTGGCCGAGGGTGAAACGCCAGACGCCCAGCCGGTGCCGGTCATCCACCAGTTCCAGCATGCCGGCACCTGCATGATCGGAAAGCTGCAAGACCAGCCCGCTCCGGAATGGCCATGACTGCCAGCCTTCCGTGCCGGCAAAAGCCACAAGGCGTTGATTGCTCAAAAAAACCAGGCTTTGGGCAAAACGCAGGCGTTCGTCCAGATCGACCGGCAGCCAGCTGATGACCTGTTCACCAGCCGCCAGCAGGGCCTGCACCTGGTCGCGCCATTCCGGCGGCAATTGCGTCAGACCGTTATCGCTCGGATCCACTTTTAAATCGGCCATGAAAATCCGTTTCTCAATTCCCGCCCGGTCAATTTGCGATTAAACCGGGTCTTTGTGATATGGCAATTTGTTTTTCTGGACTTGACTTACACCATATTGCTTAATCCGGGCGAACGAATAAAACCCCCGCCGGAACAAAATACCTGACAATCGTTGCACGTCCTTACAATTCAGGCATCTTGTCTCGTAGCAATTTGCAATGAATTGTAATGAATTGTTTTCAGATGGCAGGGGAATCCATTTGGAGCTTGACCAAACAAGGGTTTAGTTGCCTGAAAAGACTCACCTGACCATCAGGTTCGCACAGTTTAATTGCTAGCACAGGCCGTGTATAGTAGCCCCCGTCGGACAGGTATACAGGCAAGTGTTCTGACACTTTAATTCACGACCTTCCCGACAAAACCGCAATCAGGAATTCCAAAAGACTGACAGCGGGTATTTATTGCAGACCGGCATTTACCCCGCGCCTCAAAACCGGAATCCGGCTTTGCCGTTTCAGGTTTCGGGCCAACACTGCAAAGGAATGTTCCGTCCATTGCGACGGTCAGATCTCAAAGCATGAAAGACATCAAATTTCTTCGCATCCAGTCGCTGCGTGGTCCGAACATGTGGACCTATCGCCCGGTTCTTGAAGCATGGATCGATATCGGCGATCTGGAAGACTGTCCGTCCAACACCATCCCGGGTTTCTACGAAAGGCTGTCGTCATGGCTGCCGACCCTCATCGAACACCGTTGCAGCTATGAAGAGCGCGGCGGATTCCTGCGCCGCCTGAAAGAAGGCACCTGGCCCGGGCACATCCTCGAACACGTCACCCTCGAGCTGCAAAACCTCGCTGGCATGCCGGGTGGATTCGGCAAGGCCCGTGAACTCTCCAAACGAGGCCAGTACAAGGTCATCGTGCGGGCCTGGCATGAAGACGTCACCCGCGAAGCCCTGTTTGCCGCCCGGGAGCTGGTGCTCGCCGCCATGGAAGACCGCCCGTTTGACGTGGCTGCCACGGTCCAGCGCCTGCGCGACATGGTGGACGACCACTGCCTCGGCCCTTCGACCGCCAGCATCGTCGATGCGGCAGACGACCGCGACATCCCCTATATCCGCCTGAACTCCGGCAACCTGGTGCAGTTCGGTTACGGGCGCGCACTGCGCCGCATCTGGACAGCGGAAACCGACCAGACCAGCGCCATTGCCGAAGGCATTTCGCGTGACAAGGACCTGACCAAACAGCTGCTGTCTGCCTGCGGCGTTCCGGTACCGGAAGGCCGCTACGTCAAGAACGCCGAAGAAGCCTGGGAAGCCGCTGAAGACATCGGCCTGCCGGTTGTCGTCAAACCCTACGACGGCAACCACGGCCGCGGCGTGTTCACCAACCTGCATACCCGCGACGAAGTCATGCAGGCCTACGGCGTAGCCATCGAAGAAGGCAGCGGCGTCATCGTCGAACGCTTCGTCACCGGCATCGAACACCGCCTGCTGGTGGTCGGTGGCAAGCTGGTGGCAGCAGCCCGCGGCGAAGAAGCCTGGGTGACCGGCGACGGCAAGTCGACGATCTACGAACTGATCGCCAGCCAGATCAACACCGACCCGCGCCGCGGCAGCACCGAAGACCACCCGCTCAACTTCGCCCGCCTCGATACCGCAGCCCGCCTTGAACTGGCCCGCAAGGGTTATACCGGCGACTCCGTGCCACCGGCCGGCGAACCGGTCCTGATCCAGCGCAACGGCAACGTGGCCTTTGACTGCACTGACGAAGTCCACCCGGATGTTGCCGCCGCCGTGTCGCTCGCCGCCCGCGTGGTCGGCCTCGACATCGCCGGCATCGACCTCGTATGCGAAGACATCTCCCGTCCGCTGGAAGAACAGCGTGGCGCCATCGTCGAAGTCAACGCCGGCCCAGGCCTGCTCATGCACCTGCGCCCGGCCTCGGGCAAGCCGCGAGCCGTCGGCCGGGCCATCGTCGAACACCTGTTCCCGCACGATGCTGACGGCCGCATCCCCCTGATCGGCATTACCGGCACCCGCAACACCACGCCGGTGGCCCGCATGCTGGCCCAGCTGGTGCAGTTCTCCGGCCGCCATGTCGGCCTCGCCTGCGCCGATGGCCTGTATTACAACGGTCGCCGTTTCCAGTCGCGCGATGCCACCGACTTTGCCTCGGGCCACAAGATCCTGCTCAACCGCCAGGTAGAAGCCGGCGTGTTCGAAACGCCTCCGCGCACCCTGGCGGCCGAAGGCCTTCCGTACGACCGCTGCCAGATCGGCGTGGTGACCTCCCTTGAGCCTGACTACACGCTCGAAGACCTGGAGGTCCTGAACAGTGACCAGCTCTACCGCGTGATGCGCACCCAGGTCGATGTCGTCCTCAAGCGCGGTGTCGCCGTACTCAATGCCGACGATCCGCTGGTAGCCGACATGGCATCGCTCGCTGACGGTGAGGTCATGTTCTACAGCCTTGGCGAACCGGAAGTCCTGACCGCCCATCTGGCCCGCAACGGCCGGGCCGTCATCGTACGTGCCGGGCTGATCGAACTGGCAACCGGCACGCAGCGTGAAGTGCTGATGGCAGTGGACCGGCTGTCACCGCTGGCCGAACCGCTGGAGAGCGTACTGGCCACCGTGGCCGGCGCCTGGGCACTGGGGCTGGCACCGGAGCTGATCCGCGCCGGGCTGGAAGCCTACGGCCAGCACTGACGACACATCCCGAAAAGCCCGCCGGCCTCAACCGGACGGGCTTTTTTGTGGCCTGCCAGTTGCAAAAAACCCTGCAAAAACAGGCTTCTGAAGCCCGGTTCCACCTTGGTACATTCCGTGTACAACCCCAAACAATACGATCAAACGTGCGTGTTACCATCGTGTGAACATCATCTGTACAGCCATCGAGAAGGCATTTTCCACAAGGCTCGCCAAGGTGTTGCTTCGCAACCAGGCAATTGATTCAAAAAGATAAAAACAGGATTCAACCCATCATGGAAGTCTCCCGCGTTCGTGCATTGCGTGGCCCCAATCTCTGGAGTCGCCAGACCGCCATCCAGGCCATTGTCAGCTGCCTTCCCCATGAAGAAGACATTCATGCCCTGCCCGGTTTCGAAACCCGCCTGCGAGCCCGTTTCCCGATGGCCGGCGCCCTGTTGCCCACCGCCTGTGGCGACAGCCGCATTTCCCTGGCCCATGCCCTCGAAAGCGTCGCCCTGCACCTGCAGATCCAGGCCGGCTGCCCAGTGACATTCAGCCGCACGGTGCCGACGCTTGAGCGCGGGGTGTACCAGATCGTGGCGCAATACAGCGAAGAAGACGTCGGCCGGCTGGCACTGGAACTGGCCGAAGAGATCATCTCCGCCACGCTCAACGACACCCCGTTTGACGCCGCCGCTGCACTGGCACGGCTGCGCGACCTAGATGAAGACGTCCGTCTGGGACCGTCAACCGGATCAATCGTGGATGCCGCCGTTGCGCGTGATGTTCCGTTCCGCCGCCTGACCGGCGGCAGCCTCGTGCAGTTCGGCTGGGGCAGCAAGCAGCGCCGCATCCAGGCGGCAGAAACCGATATGTCCAGCGCCATCGCCGAAGCCATTGCGCAGGACAAGGACCTGACCAAGGAGCTGCTGGCCGCGGCCGGCGTGCCGGTACCGGAAGGCCGCATCGTCTCGGATGGTGACGCGGCCTGGACCGCAGCCGAAGCCATCGGCCTGCCGGTGGTGATCAAGCCGCGCGACGGCAACCAGGGCAAGGGCGTGGCAGTCAACCTGACTTCGCGAGACGAAGTCCTGGCCGCATTTGCGGTCGCCTGCGACATCTGTTCCGACGTCATCGTCGAGCGTTATCTGCCCGGTCAGGATTACCGCGTGCTGGTAGTGGGCGACAAAATGGTCGCTGCCGCCCGGCGCGAACCGCCTCTGGTGATCGGCGACGGCGTGCACTCCATCCGCGAACTGGTCGAAGAAGTCAACCGGGATCCACGCCGCGGCGAAGGGCATGCCACCTCGCTGACCAAGATCCGCTTTGACGACATCGCCAAAGCCACGCTGGCCGCCCAGGGGCTGGATGCCGGCACGGTGCCGGTACTCGGACAGCGGGTCGTGCTGCGCAACAACGCCAACCTCAGCACCGGTGGCTCAGCCACCGACGTTACCGATGACGTCCACCCGGATCTCGCCGCCAGCGCCGTGGCAGCCGCCCAGATGGTCGGACTGGACATCTGCGGCGTCGACATCGTGTGTGAAACCGTGCGCCGGTCACTGGAAGACCAGGGCGGCGGCATCGTGGAAGTCAACGCGGCCCCCGGCCTGCGCATGCACCTGCAACCTTCGTTCGGCAAAGGTCGGGACGTCGGTGCAGCCATCATCGGCAACATGTTTGCCGGCGACGACAATGGCCGCATTCCGGTGGTGGCGGTTTCCGGCACCAACGGCAAGACGACCACGGTGCGCCTGAGCGCCCACCTGATCGCCCAGACCGGCAAGCGCATGGGCATGACCGTAACCGACGGCGTATACGTCAATGGCCGCCAGATCGACAGTGGTGACTGCTCGGGCCCGCGCAGTGCGCGCAATGTGCTGATGCATCCGGATGTCGATGCAGCGGTTTTTGAAACTGCCCGCGGCGGCATGCTGCGCGAAGGGCTGGGATTTGACCGCTGTGATGTGGCTGTCGTCACCAATGTCGGCGAAGGCGACCATCTCGGCCTCAACTACATCTACACCCTTGACGAGCTGGCGGTACTGAAAAGCATCGTGGTGCAGAATGTTTCCCCTTCCGGCATGGCAGTCCTGAACGCTGCCGACCCGATGGTGGCGCGGATGGCTGCCAGCTGCCCGGGCAGCGTGACCTTCTTTGCCCACGACGGCCACCATCCGGTCATCAACGCCCACCGGGCACAAGGCCGGCGCGTGATCTATGTCGAAGACGGGCAGATCGTGTGTGCCGAAGGCGGAGACGTGCGCATGACGTTTGATCTGGCGCAGGTGCCGCTGACGGCCGGCGGCCGGATTGCCTTCCAGATCGAAAACAGCATGGGCGCTGTCGGTGCTGCCTGGGCGCTCGGCATTGCCCAGGAACAGATCGCCGCCGGGCTGGCCTCTTTTGTCAGTGACGCGGCTACCGCACCGGGCCGCTTCAACCTGTTCGATTACCGTGGGGCTACCCTGATTGCCGACTACGGCCACAATCCGGACGCCATGCAGGCACTGGTACAGGCTGTGGAAACCCTGCCCGGTCAGCGCCGCATCGTCGTGATCAGCGGCGCAGGAGACCGGCGTGACGAAGACATCCGGCGTCAGACCCGGATTCTGGGTACGGCATTTGACGAAGTCGTGCTGTACCAGGATGCCTGCCAGCGTGGACGGGCCGATGGTGAAGTGGTGGCCTTGCTGCGCGAGGGTCTGGAAGGCGCTCCGCGCACCCGCCAGATTGATGAAATCCAGGGCGAGTTCCTGGCCATCGACACGGCCCTGGCCCGCCTGACTCCAGGAGACTTGTGCCTGATTCTGGTGGATCAGGTTGAAGAAGCCCTGGCGCATATCCAGTCGCGCTGCGCCTGATCCTCCTTCTGGCCGACAAGACAGCAGCCCTTCGCGGGCTGCTGTTTTTTCTGGCTGACAGGTATCCCAAGATGCAGCCGATCATTCTCCAATGAGGTACACGGCTCGCCAACCACCCCGGAACCGACGTGATTTGCAACGATACAAGCGACTCCACATCGCTCAGGCTACGACCGTAACGATTGACCGCACTCAGTACCCTCTAACAGGGTATTTCGAGGTCTGATGCCTGCCAGTGATGTGGACGGGTAGCACATTTTGCTGTGCAAGCTTATCCAGTACAGCGTCTCCGTACACGATGGCCTTGTCATTCACGGCCGGACTGACCGCTACGAAATACCACCGGGTTGTCTCTGACCAGAGCCTTCCGTCATGCAGGCTGCAAACCGGCGACAACCGGCCTGACCGCAGCCTCCACCCGGTTGCGCCCGCCGGACTTTGCCGCATACAGCGCTCCGTCAGCCCGCGCCAGCGCGCAATCCACGCTGGCATCGTCGGACTGCATCTGGCTGACCCCCAGGCTGATGGTCACGACCAGTGCGCCGGCCTCGGTCGCAAAGGGCACGCCGGCAATCTTCCGGCACAGGCGCTCGGCAAACAGGCAGGCACCGTCCTGGCTGGTTTGCGGCAACAGGATGGCAAACTCCTCCCCGCCCATGCGGCCCAGACAGTCGGTTTCGCGCAGGCCTGCCTGCATGCGGCGCGCCAGCTCTTGCAGGACCTGATCGCCGACAGCATGTCCGTGCGAATCGTTCACCCGCTTGAAATGATCAATGTCCAGCATCACTACCGCACAATCAGCTTCGTCAGGATAACGCCGGCAACGGGTCAGCTCGCGGTTGGCATGAACCAGCCAGCTGCGGCGGTTGGCCAGCCCGGTCAACCCGTCAGTACTGGCCTGCTTCACGAGGTCATCTTCATGTGCCTTGCGCTCGCTGATGTCGTTCAGGTAGCCATGCCAGAGCACGCTGCCATCCAGATCCTTTTCCGGGCTGGCATGTCCCAGCATCCAGCGGATCTCCCCCAGCGGATTGACGATGCGGAATTCCATGCGCCAGCTTTGCAGATGACAGGAGGAGTGCTCAAGCGAGGCCAGACACTCTTCCCGGTCAGCCGGCACGATGACGGCAAAGAAGGCATCGGCCTGGTCCCTGACCGCCAGAGGGTCCACGCCGCACAGGGTACCCAGGGCCGGATTGGCATAGGGCATGGCATACAGTCCGTCGGCCCGGCGGCGCAGCTGGAACACCACGCTGGGCAGTTGTGCCGTCAGTTTTTCCAGCTTGCGCTGCGTGGCCCGCCGCTCGGATTCACTGAGCTTGCGCTGGGTTACGTCGAGGTGCGTTCCCAGTGCCCGCACTGGGCGATTCTGCTCGTCCCGGTCCATGACCCGGCCACGACACTGTACCCAGCGCCAGCGTTCATCATCCCGCACCCGGTATTCAACTTCGATCATCGGGCTGTGGCCGACCAGGTGCATGTCAAAAATCAGTTTGACCCGAGCCCAGTCGTCACTGTGGATCAGGGCCTGCCAGGAAGGCAGGCAAACAGGATCGGCCTGGCGGGGATGCAGCAGCTCAAGGTTGCCGCTTTCAAGGTTCCAGTCCCACAGTTCCAGCTCGGCTCCGCGCAGGGCCATGTCCAGCTGTTGTTCACGCAAGGCCAGCCGGGCCTCGGCTACGCAGCGCTGCGTGACATCGACCAGTGCAGCAACAGAACCACCTTCTGCCGTGGGAGCCGGTACGGCATTGACCACCAGATAATGCAACTGGCCGGGACGCGGTTGCAGCCGGATCTCCTGGTTGTGCAGGCTGTCACCGGCCGCAATCCGGGACCAGGCTTCCGCCAGCGGCAACTGTTTGCCTGCGGGCATGGCCTGCATGTGGACCAGCGGCTGTGCGGTCGCCGGGTTGTTTTTCAAAGAGGTGCCACGCAGTCCGCTTTCCGGCAGCCCCAGCAGTCTGGCGGCACTGGCATTGCCTTCCTGGACCGTACCGTTTTCATCGGCCTGGAGGATGCCGATCGGCAGGACATCGTAAATGGCCTTCAGCAGGCTTTGCTGCCGCCACTGGCGGTAAAGCAGCCAGTAAATCCAGCCAACCGCCAGGAGGATCAGCAACGAACCAAGCAGGTTGCCGAACAGGCTGCTTTCAATCGCCTCGTCAACCGGCGCCATGATGGATTGCAGTTCGATGCCGACCCCGACATACAGCGGCCAACGGGCCACGGAGTGAATGCCGTAGACGCGGGCCAGACCATCGGGACCGGCCCGGCTGTCAAAACGGTTGGAGGTCAGCTCGGTGATCCAGCGATAGGATTCCGGCAGTTGCCGCCCCATGACTTCGTCCTGCATCCGTGTACGGGCCAGATAGTCCAGGTTCTGGTTGAACAGGAATACAACGTCCCTGTCTCCGGCCGAGACCTCGTGGAACAGCGAAGAAAAGTAGCTGGGCGATACCGATGCCACCAGAACACCGGCAAATTTTCCATGCCGCCGGACCTGGCGGGAAAACTGGATGCTCCAGGCCTGGGACAGGCGTCCGAATACCGGCTTGCTGATGTACAGGCTGGATACTTCCTGGTCGAGGTGCACCAGAAAATGCTCGCGATCGGCAATGGAAATGGCCTTGGGGCGCTCGGTCAGGCTGGAGTAGATGACGCGCCCGGCAGCATCGGTCAGCGAGACTTGCAGGATGGTGTCCCGCGGATAACTGCCGACAAAACGCTCGACCGACTCCTCAAACGTCTGGTAGCCCGAGCGGCTGTAGTCTGCCCCCATGTCCAGAAGCGCATAGTCGATGCCCTGCACCAGGGTACTGACCTGCTGTGACATGGCGTTGGCCACCTGGACTGCACGCAGTCCGGCCTGGGCATGTGCATTGTGCCGGAGCTCTTCATGGCTTTTGAGCAGATCGACCCAGTAAAGCGTCAACGCTGCCAGAACCACGAAAGGCAGAAGCAACAGCCACGGCTGCCGCACAAGGCGAAACAGGACTGGAGGCAAGACCATCTTTCAATCAGCGGATACAGTATGGGCAGCCTGGGCACAGCGGTACGTTATGTCATCAAGCCGAAATGCAGTCGTGATTTAGCAATGCCCACGGCATTTTTGCAATCAGAAAATAACGATCCATCTCAAAAAATATCAATCCGCCTGCTGGACGGTGGCATATCCGGTCCCGCCCGGCGCCACCGCCACTTGCAGCAGGATCAGGCGTGCGGTGGCGGCAAATCTCGCGGGTCTTCGCGCTCGACCAGCAAACGGGATTCGAGAATGCGTACGGACCGGATTTCACGTACATGGTCGATGATGTCGACCAGTTGCTGCTCGATCAGCTGCCGCTCTTCGGGACTGCGGGCACTGGCAGGGTCCAAAGTGGCCTCAAGCTCGATCGAACCGTTGAGATAGTGCAGCTGTACCTGGATACGCGCCGACAGGTCCTGCCCCATCATCTCCTGCAATACCGTCATCAGCCGGTCCCGCGGCGGCAGGGCGCAAGTATGCGTTGCGTGTCCATGGTCGTCTTCCGGGTCGATGTGCACCAGCACGTCGAGCGTCCGGTGCTGCTCCATGACCCGTCGACGGGCAGTAGCCGCGATGTGGTGCCCCTCGGATACGCTGATGCGTCCGTCCACCAGCAAGTGGACATCCACCAGTGCATAGTCACCCATGCGGCGGGTACGCATGTCGTGGACATCACGCACACCGGGAATCGCGCTCAACGTTTCGCGGATCGCCTGCACTTCCTGTTCTTCCAGCCCCCGGTCAATCAGGTCGGAGATGGCGTCCCAGCTGAACTTGCCCCCCATGCGCATCACCATGAAGCCCACCAGTGCAGCCGCCAGCGGATCAAGGAAGGTGTATCCCATCAGGTTACCGGCGATACCCATCGCCACCACCAGCGAGCTGGCAGCATCAGAGCGCGCATGCCAGGCATTGGCGACCAGCATGCTGGACTTCACGCGCTGGGCGATCTTCAGCATGTAGCGGAACAACCCTTCCTTGCTCACCAGCGTAAAAAGCGCCACCCACAAGGCAATCGGACTGACATCGGGGATGCTTTCCGGTTCGGTGATCTTGACCCCTGCACTCCAGAGCATGCCGGCCCCGACAGCCAGCAGCAGCATCCCCAGCACCAGTGAAGCCGCTGTCTCGATGCGGGCATGCCCGTAAGGGTGATCATCATCGGCATCCCGGTGGCTGATCCGGTTCGCTGCCAGCACGACAAAATCCGCCAGCAGGTCGGAGAGCGAGTGGATGCCGTCGGCGACCAGTGACTGGGATTTGGCAAAGATGCCGACGATGATTTGCAGGATGGTCAGGAACAGGTTGACCCATACGCTGACCATCGTGGAGCGCTTGGCGGCCTGGCGCTTGATTTCGGATTCGGATGCGGTGGCAGTAGACATCATGTCAGCTTCTGTTGCGACAACAAAAAGCGGACGGCTCCTCGATCCACCGCCCGCTCCCTCCGGAACAAGTCCGGCCCATCAGCCTGTCAGCCCGGACGCCGGCAAGCTGCGAAAAGATCAAGGGCCGGATTATAAACCTTCGTCTTGACCTGCAAGAGTCCGAGCATGGAATGGAACAGGTTGTCCTGGCTTGCCGGCTTGCCGGCCACTTCCTGCAGGCACTGCTGCTCCAGCCCCAGCTGCTGCCGGTAACCGGCAGACGTCCACAGGACCGACGGTACGTGCGTCTGGCCCGAGGGCGCCAGCATGTATGGCGTGCCATGCAGGTACAGGCCATGCTCTCCCAGCGATTCGCCATGATCAGACAGATACCACATGGCCGTATCCGCCCGTCCTTCCTCTTTTTGCAGCAAGGCAATCAGCTTTGCCAGCACATGGTCGGTATAACGGATCGTGTTGTCATAGACATTGACGATGGCCTGGCTCTCGCACTTGTCGAGCTGGTTGGTATTGCACACCGGCGTGTAAATCTCGAACGCCTTGGGATAGCGCTTGTAGTAAGCCGGGCCGTGGCTGCCCATCATGTGCAGCACGATCAGCCCGTCCCCCTTGAGTTCGTCGATATATTCCTTCAGGCCGGCCAGCAGGATGTCGTCGTGGCATTCACCACTCTCGCACAGTCCGGGAGTTTCCTGGGCAAAACGCGTGGCGATCATGGTTTCATTGGGCACGCGGTCGCAGGCGCCCTTGCAGCCCGACTGGTTGTCACGCCACCACACGGGCACCCCGGCACGCTGCACGACATCCAGCAGCCCTTCATGCCGACGGGCTGCATCGGCGTCGTAATTCTTGCGCTCCAGCCCCGAGAACATGCACGGCACGGAAACGGCCGTATCGGTTCCGCACGAAGTGAACTGGCTGAAATTGACCAGATCCTTCACTTTGGCCAGCTCAGGCGTGGTGTCACGTTCATAGCCGTCCAGCCCGAAGTTCGCTGCACGCGCGGTTTCACCCACCACCAGCACGGTCACCATCTTGCGGGCACCCTGGCCAACCTCCCGGTGTGCATCCTCACCGATTTTCTGGATGACCACCGGTTGCAGGCGTGCGTTCCCTTTCAGGTATTTGGAACTGGCCTTGATGTAGTTCATCGGCGTCAGCAAATACGCCAGCTCGCGATTGTTGCGGAACGTCGAGGCAAAATCCTTGTAAAAGCCGTAGGCAATGCCGGCCAGGATGGCAAAGCTGAGCAGGATCACGACCAGCTTGCTGCCCAGTTCACGCAACCACGGACGATACCGGACCGGCGTACGCCACAGCAGCCAGAGCGGCAGCACCCCCAGCAGCAGCACATAAAGCAGCAGTTTGAAAGACAGCAGGTCAAACACCTCCCGTGGATCGGTCTGGAAGGTATTACGGATCATGTCATCGTTGATGAAGACCCCGTACTGGTTCATGAAGTACACCACGAACGGCGTAATCAGCAGCAGGACCGTCACCACGGGCTTGAAGATGAAGCGGACAGCCAGCAATGTCAGGACAAAGTTGAAAACCAGTGCAATGAAGACAAAGGCGGCACCGATATACAGCCATCCTCCTGCACTGTCGGGAGCCTGGATACTGATCAGGCGTGACCAGAACGCCATGTTGCAGAACAGCAAGAAGTACAGCGTGACCCACAGGGTGACAGTTTCAGGGCGCCGGGGGCGAACAAACCGCATCAGGTTCTCCGTCAAAAGCAATACAGACTGCCGACGAGACCTCTGCCAGCGCCGGTTCAGCGGATGCAACGAGTTTTTCAAACATCCGCGCCGGCGCGATTATGAAAGCAAAACAGTTAATGGAACCTTGGAAATTGTTTCCGATTGAAACAAAGTAAATATACTTGTCATTAACTGTTGGCTTGCGGATGGCGAGGCAGCAATAAAAAAGGTCGGAAATTTATTTATTTGAAATAATAATCAAACTTTAATAATGCATTTATCATTATTAATTCTTATGGTTTGATTTGCGTCACTTCCCCAGCGACAAGTCATGGATTTTTCCGTAATTCACGGAGCCCAATACTGTCTGCGCAGACATTGTCATAACAACCAACCAGGTAAAAATTGTTGTCCAAAGAAATAATATTGTGCAAAAATCATTTTTTTTGCCAGACAATACTATTTTTTTGTCATCTTTTGGCAGATATTAGGTTATTGAATCAAGGAAGTTCAAAGAGGTCCCATATGCCTATAGAAAGTTGCGCTGTGCCCTTTATCGAGGCCAGCAAATTGACCGCCATGGCCGCCACCCTGCTAGCCAGCAGCGGATGCCGGATTCTCGACATCGACCTGCAAGCTGACGAGCCGATCCTGCGCGTCAGGTTCTGTGACAGCAGCGAACCTGTCCGACCGTTCCAGTTCCCCGGTTGCAGGATCATCTGGGAAAACGTGATCTGACCCGGCCAGCCAGTACAAGCAACAAGGCCGGCAAGAAATCTCCGCCGGCCTTGTTGCTTGTACCACCTGACTCCATCCCTGTACCACCCGCCACCATACGATCAGCAATCTCCGGCAGCAGGCACTAGACTCGCATTACACACCAGCATCACACCGGAGGAGCATGCCATGGGCTGGATCATCACCCTGATCGTAGGCGCCCTGATCGGCTGGATCGCCAGCCTGATCATGAAAACCGATGCCCAGCAGGGCACCATCGCCAACATACTGGTCGGCATTGTGGGTTCGGCACTGGGCAAGTGGATTTTTGCCGACCTGCTGGGCATTGGCAGCGCCTTTGCCGCAGGCCGGTTTTCACTGTCCGGGCTGATTTTCGGCGTGCTGGGCGCCATCATCCTGATCTACCTGCTCAAGCTGGTCGGCTTTTACCGCTAACCGTGCGCGGTGCCGTCATATCCGGACAGTACCGCCACCGCATTGGCGCCGATCGGCCCGACGGCATAACCGCCCTCCAGGCAGAACAGGGTTGGCACCCCCAGCCGCCCCAGTTGCTCGCCCATGCGCACAAACTCAGGGGTATCCAGCTTGAAGGTGGAAATCGGATCGCCCTGATATGTATCAAGCCCGAGCGACACCACCAGCGCATCAGGCCGGAATGCCGAGATCACCCGGCATGCGTCGGCCAGTGCGCCCATCCACGCAGGCACATCGCTCCCGGCCGGCAGCGGAAAATTATGGTTGAAACCCAACCCGGCGCCCTCTCCTCTTTCATCGGCAAACCCGAGGTAAAACGGAAACTCTGTCCGCGGGTCGCCATGAATGGACGCAAACAGCACGTCGGCACGGTCATAAAAAATGCTCTGGGTACCGTTGCCGTGGTGATAGTCGACATCCAGAACCGCGACCCGGCTGCACCCCTTGTCACGCAAGTGCTGGGCAGCAATGGCCGCATTGTTGAAGAAGCAGTAGCCGCCAAACACATCCGCAGCGGCATGATGTCCCGGCGGACGGCACAGGGCAAACACGCCCTTTTCACCGGCCAGCAACCGGTCAGCTCCCGTCAGGGCCGTTTGTGCCGACCCATAGATGGCCGTCCATGTGCCCTTGGTGACCGGAGTGCCGGCATCCATGCTGAAATAACCGAGCTGCCCGTCAATGTCCTCCGGTTCGACCTGCCGGAAGCAGCGGGTCGGCCAGATCAGCGGCAAGGCATCGTAATCCCGACCGGTGGCCGAACGGCGGCTTGGGCGACTCCAGCGCTCCCAGAAGGTTTCCAGGAACCGGACATAGTTCTCGCGGTGCACGGCCAGGATCGGCTCCTTGCCATGGTCGGTTGGCCCGATGCGGGAAAAGCCTGCGGCATCCACAGCCTCCCGCACCATGTCGGCCCGCGAAGGATTTTCAAAACACGGCATCAGGGTGCCATTGATCAATTCCGCCTTGCCGGCCTGCTCGTGATGAGTATCGGAATAGACAGTCAACATTTTATGGTCAAATCCTTTGACTCGAAAAAAGCAGCATTTCTTGAAATGGCTTCAGCAGCCAAGCGGTGATCCTGCCCTGTTTGACCAAAGGCAAGACCTGCTCCGACCAGCGGGCACGTTCCTTTGTGATTTCCGGCCCAGCCAGTACCATCATGCAGCGTGCTGTTGCGCCTGACTATTGGAAAGCGGCCATGTCCCATGCCTATCTCTGGCTGATTCTGGCATTGCTGGCCCTCGTGGCCGAGCTGTTCAGCGGAACCTTTTACCTTCTGGTCCTGGCCATCGGGCTTCTGGCGGCTGCCGCCACAGCCGGGCTGGGTCTTGCGCCGGAATGGCACTTCATCAGTGCCGCCGCCATCACGCTGGCCGGCTGGCTGTTCCTGCTGCGCCGTCGCCGGCAACTGCTGTCCTCAGCACCGGCCCCGCTGGATGCCGACGCAGGCGCCACTGTCGAAATACTTTACTGGCAGGATGCTCGTCACGCCCGTGTACGCTATCGCGGCACGGAATGGGATGCACGGCTCTCCTCCAGAATCCGTCCGGCAACAGACTGTCATTTCGAGATAGTCAGGCTGGACGGCAATACCCTGATCATCCGTGCTGTCGAGGAGTGACCCCCATGCTGTCTACCGCTGCTGTCCTGCTGATCCTTGCCTTTATTGTCGTTGCCCGCGCCTTGCGCGTGGTACCGCAGCAAAGTGCCTTTGTCGTCGAACGACTGGGACGTTTTCACAGCGTCCTGTCTCCGGGCCTGAACGTCATCATTCCGTTCATTGACCGCGTAGCCTATCGCCACAGTCTCAAGGAAATCCCGCTCGACGTGCCAAGCCAGATCTGCATCACCAAGGACAATACCCAGCTCAAGGTCGACGGCATCCTGTATTTCCTCGTGACCGATGCCAAACGTGCCAGCTATGGCACCAGTGATTATGTGCTGGCAATTTCCCAGCTGGCCCAGACCACCCTGCGCTCGCTGATCGGCAAGATGGAACTGGACAAGACTTTCGAAGAGCGCGACGACATCAACCGGGCCGTCGTGGCGGCACTGGACGAAGCAGCCCAGACCTGGGGTGTCAAGGTATTGCGCTACGAAATCAAGGACCTGGTTCCCCCGACGGAAATCCTGCATGCCATGCAGCAGCAAATCACTGCCGAGCGGGAAAAGCGCGCCCTGATCGCTTCCAGCGAAGGCCGCAAGATGGAGCAGATCAACATCGCCACCGGTGAGCGTGAGGCTGCCATCAAGAAATCCGAAGGTGAAATGCAGGCGCTCATCAACCAGTCCTCCGGCGAACGACAGGCCCGCATCAACACAGCCCAGGGCGAATCCGAAGCCATCCGGCTGGTGGCAGATGCCACGGCCGATGCCATCGCCCGCGTAGCCGGTGCGGTACAGACGCCCGGAGGCATCGAGGCCGTCAATCTCAAGGTAGCCGAGCAGTACGTCGATGCCTTCGCCCAACTGGCCCGCAAGGGCAATACCCTGATCCTGCCGGCCAATGCCGGTGACGTCGCCGGCCTGGTCGCCACCGCCATGTCGGTCATCCGCCAGCAAGGCGGAGACAGCACCGCCGGGCCCGGTCGTTGCCCGCCGGCAGACTGACGCCTTCAACCCCGGCCCCGGGATGTTCGGCCCGTACGGAGCACGCGCTTCGTACGGGCCGAATGCCATTCCGGCCTTTGCTTCTATTGGCAGAAAGGCAACGAGGCATCGCAGGGTGGTCAATTTGGTAGAAACCATTACTCCAGCAACGATTTGTGCTGCAAATTCGGCCCGTCAATCAGGATAAAGGCATCGAAAAATACAAAAGACCAGTTTCAGGACATTTTTTACCCATCGATTGTCAAAAAGATTTACCCTGTTGCAATAACATCACCTTAAACCAGATGAAATCCGGTCTATTTGCACATTTCAGCAACAAACATCTCTGGAACGGCAGCTATGAAACGACGCAATGCTCTGAGTCTTATCGCCTGCGGCCTGATGGCCGCTTTCGCTCCGCTTAGTTACGCCAACGATGTCAAATCCGTCGGGGTAACGGCGATTGTTGACCACCCGGCACTTGATGACGTGCGCAAAGGCGTGGAAGACGAACTCAAGGCCCAGGGTTTCGTCCCCGGCAAGAACCTGAAGTACCAGTTCCAGAGCGCCCAGGGCAATACCGCCACGGCCGGCCAGATTGCCCGCAAGTTTGTCGGCGACAAGGTTGATGCCATTGTGGCCATCGCCACACCCAGCGCCCAGGCTGCGGTTGCAGCCAGCCGTGGCACCACTCCCGTGGTATTTGCTGCGGTGACAGATCCGGTGGCAGCCAAGCTGGTCAAGAGCTGGAATGCCGGCAACGGCAACGTGACCGGTGTGTCCGACAAGCTGGCGATTCCGCCGCAGGTGGACCTGATCCTGAAGGTCAAGCCGGGCGTCAAGAAGGTCGGCATGGTCTACAGCCCGGGCGAAGTCAACTCGGTGATGGTTGCCAAGGAACTCAAGGCCGAGCTGGGCCGTCGAGGCATGACGCTGGTCGAAGCACCGGCTCCGCGTACGGTTGATGTGGGCCCGGCCGCCAAGAGCCTCGTCGGCAAGGTGGATGCGCTGTATACCTCGACTGACAACAACGTGGTGTCGACCTATGAGTCGCTGGCCAATGTTGCCAACGTCAGCCGTATCCCGCTGATCGCTTCGGACACCGATTCGGTCGAGCGCGGCGCCATTGCAGCCCTGGGACAGAGCTATTACGACATGGGCCGCCAGACCGGCAAGATCGTCGTACGCATCCTCAAGGGCGAAAAAACCAACAGCATTGCACCGCAGCTGGGTGAAAAGCTGTCACTGGTCGTGAACCAGACCTCAGCCCAGAAGCAGGGTGCTCCGCTGAGCGATGCACTCAAGCAGGAAGCCAAAACGGTCCTGAAGTAATTCTTGTCCTACCCGGCGGGCAGGGCGTTTCATGCGCCTGCCCGTCCGTCTCCCACCTCACGCGTAGTTTCACATGTCCCTGATTTCACTCCTGGGGGCGCTGGAAATCGGCCTGATCTTTGCACTGGTTGCTTTGGGCGTCCTGATTTCCTTCCGCATCCTGAATTTTCCCGACCTGACGGCAGACGGCAGCTTTCCTCTGGGTGGTGCCGTGGCGGCCACACTGATCGTTGGCGGAACCGATCCCTGGATTGCCTGTATCGCAGCCATGCTGGCAGGTGCTGCCGCCGGTTGGGTCACGGCCTGGCTGAACGTGCGGCTGAACATCCTGCAACTTCTGGCCAGCATTCTGGTGATGGTGGCACTGTACTCGATCAACCTGCGCATCATGGGCGCACCCAATGTGCCTCTTCTGGGCGAACCGACGGTATTCGAGCCTTTCATGGATCCGGCCAGTGATGCCGCCATGTGGATCCAGCCAGGCGTACTGGCCGCCATCGTGGTGGCAGCCAAACTGGCGCTTGACGCCTATTTTGCCTCCCAGTCAGGACTGGCCATGCGGGCCACCGGCGCCAATCCGCGCATGGCACGTGCACAAGGGGTCAGCACTAATCGTGCTGTCCTGAGCGGGCTGGCCCTGTCCAATGCCCTGATTGCCCTTGGTGGCGCCCTGTACGTACAGACCCAGGGCGGTGCCGACATCTCCATGGGGATCGGAACCATCGTGATCGGCCTGGCTGCCGTGATCATTGGCGAGACGCTTTTGCCGAGCCGGTCGCTGTGGGTCATTACGCTGGCAACCGTATTCGGTGCCCTGCTCTACCGTTTCCTGATCGCACTGGCCTTGTCGGCCGATTTTCTCGCCGCACAGGACCTGAACCTGATTACGGCGCTGCTGGTCGGCTTCGCCTTGGTGCTGCCGATGATCAAGGCACGTTTCAAAGCCCGCAAAGGAGCCGCATCATGATGAAGGCCCGGGGTCTGACCAAGACTTTCAATCCAGGTACTCCGATCGAAAACCCGGCCCTGCGCGGCATTGACCTGCACATTCCCAACGGCCAGTTCGTGACGGTGATCGGCAGTAACGGCGCCGGGAAATCCACTTTCCTGAACGCCTTGTCCGGTGACCTGATCGTCGATACCGGCAGTATTCACATCGATGGAAAAGACGTCACCAGGCTGAGCGCCTGGCAACGTGCGGGCATGGTGGCCCGTGTATTCCAGGACCCGATGGCCGGTACCTGCGAAGGGCTCAGCATCGAGGAGAACCTTGCCCTTGCCTGGCAGCGGGGTGAACGCCGGCATTTGCGCCCGGCGGTTACGTCAGGCCTGCGCGAGATTTTCCGTGAAAAGCTGTCGATCCTGAAACTGGGTCTGGAAAACCGCCTGACCGACCGCATGGGCCTGCTGTCCGGAGGACAACGCCAGGCTGTCAGCCTGCTGATGGCCTCGCTCCGCCCGTCCCGGTTACTGCTGCTGGACGAACACACGGCAGCACTGGATCCCAAGACAGCAGCATTCGTGCTGGAGCTGACTGACCAGATCGTCAATGCAAACGGACTCACCACCCTGATGGTGACCCACTCCATGCGCCAGGCCCTGGATCACGGCGAACGCACCATCATGCTGCATCAAGGGCGGATCGTGCTGGATGTTTCAGGTGACGAGCGCCAACGCATGGACGTACCGGATCTCCTTGCCATGTTCGAGCGGACACGGGGTGAAAAAATTGCTGACGATGCCTTGCTTCTAGGATGAGCCGTCTGCATTTACCGATAAAAAGGCTGACGTGACCGTCAGCCTTTTTCATTCCAAGATGCTTCGGACACGTACATGAAATCAATCCAGCCATCAATTCATATGCATTCTCACGAATTCACTTGAAATACCAGCCCTTACCTCTGGCACTCTTGGCAAAATTCGAAAAATGATTTGTCGCCACGAGTTTTTTGAGTGATAATTTCCAACTCATCGCCGACTTAGCTCAGTTGGTAGAGCAACTGCCTTGTAATCAGTAGGTCACCAGTTCGATTCCGGTAGTCGGCACCAGTATGCACGGGGCTTCCAGCAATGGAAGCCCCGTTTCATTTGCTCCGCAAAATCGCGCTTGCTCCGCAATTTCATGACAGCCACCGCCTCTGTTGCAACATAGACTGCAGCAGCACAGCCATGCCATGCCTGATCCAGCGTCACGGCATCACTTACACACCCCTCGAAATTGACGTTTGCCCTGCTCCGGGCTATCTTTGCCCCGTCGCGTTCAATAGCGCGGCCGGGTTTGGCGACCCGGATTCACAGGCGGACACACCGCCGCGAGAGCGGTTTTTTTGTGTCTGCAGCATGGCTGCGTCCTCAATGGGGCGGGCCGTGCGGGAGGTGCGCGAGCACCTGCCGGCCCTGTGTCCGGTTCGCCAACCTGCACGGCTCCGCTCCACCCGTTTGGCGACGGGAAGCGGAAAACAAAATCCGTACACAGGAGGCCATCATGGCTGCTTCTTTTTCTCTTGTCCCGCAGGACGTCATCACCATCATCAACAATGAGCCGCGTACCACCTCTCTCAAGGTGGCTGAAGTGTTTGGCAAGCTGCACAAGCATGTACTGGCGAAGATTGAACACCTTGATTGCTCAGAGGAA